>CAZFQH010000271.1:0-3176 GCA_964520805.1 uncultured Acidobacteriota bacterium
GTCGCGCCGCGAACCCTCGAGGAGGCGGTGGCAAAGGGCTACACCTGTCGAGAGGTTCGGCGAGGGAGGAATTTGCGAGTGATGGGGCCACCGGAGGTGGTCAGCCGGTCAGGGCTCCGGGGAGAGGGACAGGTTCCGACGATTCCGCGTGGTTTGGACGCGGATGGGAAGGCGCGGATTCCGATTGAGGACTGGCGTAAGGCAACCCAGCAGCACCACCGACCAGCCGCGATGCCCCCGCTGATCCTAAAGGCCGTCGGCCGCTGCGAGATCCGAGAAAGCGATGAGACGGAGGCCGAGGATCGGGCTTTTCTTCGTCCAGGGCTCGTCCCTGGCGATAAGTGCGTCACATTGCCCATGCACGGCGGTCGCAGTGTGAATGGCATCCGCCATCTTGATTCCGTGCTCAGCGAAGATCCGTGTTGCGAGATCGAGAATCTCATCGCTGATGCTGACGAGGACGATACCGTTGTCCCGAAAAACGCTCTCAAACCTTTCGACGAGTTCGCTGTCGCGATTGCGATAAGGCATAACCAGACATTCAGCCCGAACGAGTTTGGAGAGGAGGATCGTTCCCGCCGGCGATTCCGCCGCCTTCTTGATCCATGCGACGGCAGCCGCACGCTCGGAGGACGTTCCATCGACCGAGCGGCGAATCACACTACTGTCGAGATAGAGCCGCACTCCTACCAACCGTCGCGGATTTCCTCAATCTCAGCGTCGATTTCCTCTCCGGTTTTGGTTCCGGGCGGGAAGTTCTCGATCAGCCGAATGAGAGAGGAGAGCCGGTTTGGTTGGGGCGTCGCTACAGTGACGCGAACCTCTACGGATTGGACGTTGGCAGGCAGAGGGGCATCAAGGAGGACACTACCGTCCTCGATATGCGCTGGGAGAGTGAAGGTATCCATAGGATGTTCGAGTACGGATGCTACACCGCGAACGAATTCGAAGAGGACGTTTCCTTCTTCTGCAATCCTCCTTAAAATCCCCACCCCAAACCCCTCCCACTCCGCGAACGGACTCTTCGGGAGGGGCTCGTGGCACGTGAGGAGTGGGTCTCGGTCCTTCGTGGCCCAAGGCCAGGCTGGCGCGCTCCCTCGTCCCAACGTTCGTCTCACGGCCGAGGTAGAGCGGGGGCCTTCGTCGCCTTCGGCTCCTTCAGGCCTCCGCTCCCTCGGAATCGACCAGCCAGCGCCGTCGTTCCTTTTGCCCACGTCCACACCGTACGTGGCCGTCAGTTACAACGACGTCCAGGGCGTCGATACCGTGAGCCTTCGGATATTTGTTGATGGAGCGGACCGGACGAGTGAATTCGCCGTCGGTCCTGCGGGTGCCAGCGCGACACTGGCGCCCGTTCCCGAGGGTGCTCACACCATCACCGCGGAAATTCGCGACCTGACCGGAAACCGCGCGACCACCAGCGCCTCCTTCACCACGGATACGATCGCCCCCGCTGTCGCCATCACGTCACCTGCGGCGGGTGCTCGCCACCGCACCCCCACGCCCGAGCTGGTGTTCACGTATCAGGACGCTGGCTCGGGTGTCGAACCGCAGACGATTCGCGTGCATCTCGATGGTGTGGATGTCACGGCCGCCTTCGTCCTGGGCGACAACGAGGCCGTCGGGGTTCCTCGCGAGCCGCTCAAGGACGGCAATCACACGCTCCGTGTTGAAGTCGGCGACCGGGCGTACAACGTCCGAACGGCCGAGGTCACCTTCCTGGTCGATACCCAAGCTCCCACCGCGACATTCGAAACGCCAACCGATAACTCCTTCACCAACGACGACACGCCCAATCTCCGGATCGCGTTTGCCGACCTTGGTCAGGACCTTTCTGGGATCACAACACCCCCCTCCGGTATCGACCTCTCGAGTGTGCAGGTGTTCGTTCGGTCTGGCGGTCCAGAGGCACCCGAGATCGATCTCACGCCCGGCCTGGCGATCGGATCGGGGATCGTAACCCGTACGCTGCCCGGTCCCCTCTCCGCCGGAAGCGCGCCAGCCTGGCCTTGGGCCACGCATCGCCTCCGCGTGGCTTTGAAGGACCGCGCGGGTAATCCGTTCGAGACGACAGCTTCTTTCGAAGTCGACCTGACACCGCCGACGTTTCAGATTGTTTCGATCGCGCCGAACGCAGGCGTGCCCACACCCACACCGTCGTTTGTCATTCGGTACTCCGACGACCGTTCCGGTGTCGCCGCCGGCCGATTTGTTCTCCGGGTGAACGGCGTGGACCGAACCGGTCGGCTCGCCCTCGGGCCCGAAGAGGCGACCGGCGCCATTCTCGCTGAGGAGGCTCTGCCCGACGGGCCCCATACCTACGACTTCAGCGTGTTCGATCGCGCCGGAAACCGGACAGACAGCGGGACACTTCCGTTCTTCGTCGACACGGTCCAGCCGACCGCGGCGCTCATGGAGCCGTCGCCGCAGTCCTTCATTGGGACGAACACGCCGCGCGTCCGCTTTGAATTCCAGGATGCCGCTCCGTCCGCCGGCATCGACCCAGGCTCAACGCGCCTTCAGGTCGACGATATCGACCGGACTCTCGAATTCGCGATCACGCCCTCAGGTGCTGTCGTCACTGCGATCGGTCCGCCTCTGCCGGATGGGGCACACACCGTGCGGGCTGACATTGTGGACTTCGCGGGCAACACAGCTTTCGTGGTCTCGGAGTTCACAGTGGATACCGCGCCGCCCGTTCTGACGTCGGACATTCCCGAGGATGGCCTCCTCGTAGGCGGAGGCGGCCTCTCTCCCGATGGGCGCGCTACGGTCACCGGCACGGCCACGGACCTCGACCCGAGTCTCACCGTGACGTGCTCAGTCGGAGGTTTTACGGGACCAGGGACCTTGGCCCAAGGCCAGGCTAACGCGCTCTCGGCCGGCTCGTACACTTGTCAGGTCCCGGTTGTCGAGGGGCCGAATCAGATCACCGTCACAGCCACCGACTCGACCGGCCACACCGCAACACTGACCCGGACGCTCACCGTCGATCGCGTAGCCCCGGTGGTCACGATCGGCGACCCGACCGAAGGGACGTTCACCGGGGCGTCGAGCCTCTCCGTGACCGGCACAGTGACGGATGCGACGGCGGTAACCGTGACGGTCAACGGCCAGGCCGCCACGGTCAACCCAGGCACGGGCGGCGGTCCATCCACGTATGAGGCGACAAACGT
>CAZFQH010000271.1:3276-6151 GCA_964520805.1 uncultured Acidobacteriota bacterium
TCTTCGACCGCACACCTCCAGCCCTCACCATCGCGTCGCCCCTTCAAGGCGCGATCCTGACGTCGTCTTCAGTGGCGGTCGCCGGCACGGTTGCCGATGCGACCGCGGTCACAGTCACTGTTCAAGGCAGCGGCGCATTGGTGATTGGCCAGGCTTATTCCACAACGCTCTCCGGCCTCGTTGAAGGTTCGCTCACCATCACAGTGCGTGCCATGGACGCAGCCGGCAATGAGACGATGCTCGCCAGGGAAGTGGAGGTTGATCTCGGTCCGCCTACTGTCGCAATCACGTCGCCCGCGTCGGGAGCGCTGACTCGCGAGGCGACGGCGATTCTGGCCTTTACGGTTCTTGATCGTTCGCGCACGACGATCACGGTGAACGGCCCCGGCGGACCGGTCCCTGAGCCTGCCCTTGTGTGCCCAGGGGTCCTCGCGTGCGACCGCACGCAGACCGTGAGTCTGGTAGACGGGGATAACACATTCACTGTGGAAGCAACCGATGCGGGAGGACGCACGGCGAGCGCTCAAGTCACCATCACGCGTGACAGCACACCGCCCGTTCTCGATCTTCAGGCTCCAGAGACAGTGAGCCGTGGCCGGTTGGGCACAGCGAGTGCCTCAGCGACCGACAATCTCACTCTGGACCGCATCGAGATTCGTGTGGGCTCGACCGTCATTTGCACCGGCCTCGGGAGTTGCTCAAGCGCGCTCCCCATTCCAGAGACCGCCCGCCCCGGCGATTCCCTCACCGTCACCGCTGTGGCGACTGACCGTGCAGGGAACACGACCACGACGAGCCGGAGCGTTCGGGTGACCGCGGACGGCGTGGTCACGGGAACCGTCCTGAACGACCTCACATCCTTGCCTCTGGCCGGCGCCACGGTTACGATGCTGGGTCCGAACACGCGCGCGACGTTGAGCGATGTGAATGGCCGCTACAACATCCCGGTCGCCGACGTTTCCGCCACACTGACCATTGGAAAACCAGGCTTCACGTCCGTCGATCGCGTGGTGTCCGTCATCAGCGGCACCGGAACGGCGCCACTGGACGCGCGACTTACGCCCCTCGCGGCAGCCACGGCGCACAGTCCGGTGATTCCGGCCACGAACCCACCAGCGACCGTTTCCGCTTCCACTGCCCCGCCCACAAACCCCGTCACCCCGTCCGGTGAGCCTGCCCCGGCGAACGCCGGGGGGGTCCACGGAGTCCCAGGTCCGGTGTCCCTGACCCTGCCCGAAGGCGCTCACCGCGCGACACTGCTGTCTCCTCAGGGCCTGCCGAATCTCCTCCCACTCGGCTTCTCGGCGCTCACCGCCTTCGATTGGACCACGGAGAGCGCCGCGGGCACCGCGCGTCTGTCGATTGCGGTAGCCGGGCCACTGCCGGAGTCCGTCCTGGTTCGCTACGACTCAGGGATGCGCGATTGGCGAGTGGTCGCTGCGGCTCTGGCTGCCGTGGATGGCGTCATCGGAGTCGATCTCGTAGGCACCGGCTCGTACGCGTTGGTTGTACCCGACGGAGCAACGCCGCCGATGACCATTGCCGGGGTGGGCGAAGCCCTCGCCGGCGTCAACGTCGCCCCGATCCCGGCGACGGCGACGTCTGAGGGCCGCGTTGACCCCGCAGTCCTCCCGCCAACCGGAGGCACGGCCACGGGTTCGTTACGTCTTGACTCTCCGACAACTCTGCCGTCCGGCACGATCGTCCAGGCCGATGTCGACGAGACGTACACGTTGGCGTCGGGCGAGGAGGCGAGCACTGCCAAGCGGTCTGTCGATATCGTTGTCTACAAGCGGACCGCCCTGAAGACGGCCTGGAGTTCCGACACGCCGGGCACCATCACGGGAGCCACCGAGTCAAGCGTGTGCGCACCCACAGCCCCGGCGGCGGCCGGCGCCGGCCTGGTCGAGCATCTGTGCGCAGCCTTCCCGATCACCCCGTCCCGCAGCTACCCAAACGCAGGTCTCAGGGAAGGCAGAGTTCACCTTGACCTCCTCGCGGGCCGCGAAAACGCACGCGGCACCGTCGGCGGCAATGTCGCGACCACGGTGACGGCGGGCAACGTACGACTGAACGTCGCGGCGGGAAGCCTCGACGAAGACACGGCGATCGCGCTCTACGCCTACGACGACTACTCGCCGTTCATCCCGACGACGAACGGCATCACACCCCTCGGCGAGGTGACGGTCGACTTCGCGTCGTCGACACTCAACACCTCCGCTTCGCTCACATTTAACAACGTCCCGGCGACGCACGGAGATACGCTGGTAGTGGCAAGGGTCGACCGCGCAGACTACGACGGCTTCCCGCGGCTTCAGGTGGTGGCTCTCGCCGACGTCATCAGTGCGAACGGCGAAACCAACGCGGTTACGCGAGCCACGACGGGCCTGCCCGGCCTGACCCTTGATGGAATCAAGAAGGAAGGCCGCTACACCCTCCTTCGGCTTTCAGGACCGGTGGCCTTCATCACTGGCGCCACCACGGCAGGCGGCAGTCCCGTTCGAGCACTCGTCTCTGTTAGCTCCCTGCCCTTCATTCCGACCTCCAATAGCGCCGGTGTCTACGCCATTCCAGCGCTCCCGGGCGCCACGACGGTAACGGCACGGGTCCTGGGCCAGAGCCTCATCGGAACCGCGCAAGTCATCGCCATTGACGGCACGCCGGTCACCGCCGACGTCGCTCTTCAGGGGGCCGTGAGCCAGGCCACGATCACGCCGGCCTCTGGCTCGATCGGCATAGAAGTCAACGAGCCGCTCACACTCGCGTCGCCCGTGGCCCTCGACCCGACCACGGTCATCGCCGCGAATATCGTCCTCAGAACTGTACCCACGCCGCCCGCCACGGCCACGTCCACAGTCCCGCTTCGTTTCGTCCT
>CAZFQH010000272.1:0-6138 GCA_964520805.1 uncultured Acidobacteriota bacterium
CGCTGTCCCGAGTCATAGGCCAAGGCTACGCTCGTCCGTGCTCTTGCACCACTCTGGTGCGACTTGCGGTAGATTGAAGCTATGCAAACCGCCGACGTGTCAACACGACAAAGCGTCAGTCTCCCAGCGCACGTCTCGCGACGGGTCCGAGCCCTCGCCAAGACGAAGGGACTGAGCTCCAGCAAGGTCATCGCGGATCTGGTCGAGTCTGGCCTCGCGGCAAGGGAGCGGGAGAAGGAGCACTTCTTCGAGCTCGCGGAGCAGCTGGCCAAATCGACAAGCCGGAGCGAGCAGAAACGACTGAAGGCCGAGCTGGCGCGCCTCACCTTTGGCAACTGATGCCGCCTGTGCAGTGGGCTGATCTCCCGCGCGCGCTGCGGGATCACCTCATCGAGCGCCTTCGCGAACGGAAGATCACCGCGGCCGATCTTTACGCTCTGAAGGTCTGGCGTGAATCGGATCCAGAGGCTCCGGACGGCGATTGGTACAAGGACTTCGGCTCGTTCAAGATCTGCGGTCGAGGTCAATATCCGAAGACGTTCCTCTTGAAAGGGCAACCTGCCAAGGGTCAGAAGCTCTAGAGCTACGGACGGCCTTCATCGCGGGGGAGAGGCCGCCCCCGGATCCGTTGAACTCCTGCAGGAGCTCGACCGTCGAGCGCGCCGCCTGGGCGTCACGTTCCATCTCGCAGTCGATGTCGACGACTGCTTCCACGATGGGGGCCTTCGACAGGCTCAGGGACGGCTCAGGCATTGGAGTAAGACGTTAAACCTAATCACCGTCATCCCCGAGGCCCCTTTGCCGCAATCTTCCCGGCCTTCGCGAACAGCCGAGCGGCGAAGAGGATTCAAAGCTTCTTCACGAGGCCTCAAACGCGCGGATGAACTCCTCGCGGTCGATGCCGGTCTGCGTACAAATCGCGAAGAGTCGAGCCCTTCAGCAACCGATGATTCGGAATCGTCGCCGGGGTTCGGGTTCCGTCGGCGTTGCTTCAAACGAGCGCGATGTGCTCGCGTTCACGCACCAAGTGGAAGCCGAGAAGCGCCAGCGCTCTCAGCACACGCTCCTTGGAAGCGTCGACTGGGAACTTTCCCAAGAGGAAGACTCAGGCCAGAACCGCTTCAGCCAGAAAGGCCTGAAGCACCGGCGTGTCGGACTCGAATGACGCTGCGCAAAACAGTGCTCTTCCCACTGTTGTTGCGCCCTACCAGGAGATCAAACTTCGTGAAGTCGTACGTCTGCTTTCCGACACTCTTGAAATTCGTCAGGCTTAGTCGCGTAATCATCGAGCGAGACCGTTCGGGGCGTCTCTCGCACCTAAGGTCCGACAGGCGGCCACGTCGCGATCTTCCCTCATCATGCGATCTTAGACACTTTCCATTACCTTACTCCCGTGGTGGCCAACCCTGCCCGGCTCACTTCCCTGATATCGGGCGGGGAGGCGATTTCTCCAACCCAAGTGTTCAAAGGAAAGGCGGAATTGTGGGGTTCTTAGCGACCTTATCTGTCACGCATAAGATCCCTAAACTCACTCAAACCGGGGGGGCCTTCAGGTCATCCAGAAACTCCGACGCGGGGTTGACGCCGCTCACCCACAGGTGATCTCTGGCACGGGTGCAGGCCACGTAGAGCAGATGGCGCTCCGTGTTGTAGACCTCTTCGAGGTCGCTGTCGTCGCCGACTGATTCGATGCGTTCCTGAAGCGGGATCACCTCGTCGTCGCAGGCCATCACCGCCACTGCGCGGAACTCCAGGCCCTTTGCGAAGTGCATCGTGCTGATCGAGACGAGGCCGCCGACCGTTTCGGCGGTTTCGTCGAGGACCTTTACCGGCAGGCCTGCAGACGCCACCGCGGCACGAGCACGCGGGATCTCCGCGGGCGACCGGACGAACACCGCCATTTCGTGAGGCGTCACGCCTTCGCCCGCTCGCGCTCGCAGCCACGCGCCAACCGCGGCGCTCTCCAACTCCGGAGAATCGAACGTCGACACCTCAGGCGCGGGACCATTGAACACCGAGATCGTGCCGCGGCGGTCTTCCTTGTTCCCATCAACGTCGGCAACCTCCGCACCAAGCAGGCGATCCGCCATCCCGCGGATCTGATGCGATGTCCGGTAGTTGATCCGCAGCGTGCGCGACCGGCCGCGGATGTCGACGCCGAGAGCCTTCCACGAGAACGGCTGCTGGAAGATGCGCTGGCCCAGATCGCCAGTGAAGAAGAGAGCCTCGGGCAAGGCACCGCCGAGCGCCGCAAGAAAACGAAGCTGCGCCACGCCCACGTCCTGGGCTTCGTCGACGACGACGAACTCGAACGGCGGCTTCATGCCCGAGGCCAGACGCTGCGCCAGCGCGCTGAGGAGACTGGCGGTCGTCATCAGACCCTTCTCCTTCAGGCCCGCGCGAACCTGCTCGAACATCGCCCACAGAGCCTCGCGCTGCTTCTCGGGCAGCCGCTTCTTGCGGCCTTCGCGGTCCGTACTGAGAGCCGGCCTGCATTCGACGAACGCTGCATCCCGGCTGGCTGCGTTGCTCGTCGCCCGAATATTCTCGATATTCGTGGCTCCTCGACGCCTTGCCATCCGGGCGCATCGCTCGTCTCGGTGCGACGGCGGGCTCTCAGCACGAACCGCCTGCGCGCGACATCGCGATACGACTCCCACGTGTCGAGTTGCCATCAGAAACGAGACCGAGAGCTTCTGCCCGGTCTCTGTGGCAGCTCGCTCGATGAGGCCTCGCACATCCGCACGCGACGCGAGCTTGGGCCGGCCGAGGTTCCGATCGTAGAGGCGCTGAGCGATTCCGTTCAGCGCGTGGACTTCAAGACGCTCGGCGATGCGGGGTTCATCCCCCAAGGGGAGGCTTCGCCCTCCCCAAGGGTCGGCCTCGCGCTTGCCGGTCAACCGCCGCAGCTTGCTGCGGAGCGCGTTCGCCAGAGCCTCGGAGAAGGTGGTGAGAAGCACGCGCGCCTCGGGGTTCGCGCGGGCCAGGAAGACGGCGCGATGCAGGGCCACGATGGTCTTGCCGGTGCCCGCCGAGCCGGAGATGCGCGCCGGCCCGCCGTACATCCGCTCCACCGACTCGCGCTCTTGCGGGATGGAGGAAGACGGTCCACTTCTCCAGAGGGGAACTCAAGTGCCCGTTCCAGCTCCTCGATGCTCTCGACCACACGGAACCGGCGCTGCGCGTCGGGATGCTCGAAGGCCTCGCGCTCGATCCGCGGCTCGACGGACCGCTCCTCGACCTGCGGAACCACGCGCTTGATTGGCGTGCCGCCCACCGCGTGGTTGAGGACAGCTTCGGCGGCCTCGGCGGGAAGGTGCGACGCCACATCCAGGACGTTGCCCTCCGTGGCCTTCAGCACGTCATCGACCCACTCGACGGGAACGCCCCAATCCAGCAGGTGGCTCGGCGACATCTCATGGAACAGGAGGACGGGTGGCGCAGGAGCCTCGACGTAGCGAGGGACGACGATCTCCTCCACCCGCTCGCGGATCTCCACCAACTGCGCGGCGCCGGTGCGGGGATGCGTCTCCAGCTTGCGACGCTCGGCCCAGGAGTAGGCGGCATCGTGATGGCCCACGTAGGCGAGGAGCAGGCTGCCCGGTGTCCGGTGGACGATCAGCCGCAGGTCGCTGCTGACACGCACCGACCAGAAGTTCTTGTCCTTCGCCTTCTCCAGCTTGTGAAACTGCATCCCCGGCGAGGCCGGGTTCATCTGAAGATCGAACGCGGTCGTCTTCACGGCCTTCTGCTCGTCGCCCGTCAGCCTCGCCAGGCTGTCGGTGAAGGTGTCGGCGATCCGGAAATCCACTCCGGCGTCTCAACGCCTAACGAATGTGGCGTGTTGCGCAACCTTCTGTGCGTGCTCGATCTGTCTGGCCTTCTGGGTCTTGGGATCGTCGGCGATCCAAGGCCACCCTCGAATGCCGGCGTGCCGATCGGAGGGCTCGGCCTCAACCACATTCAGGCCCGCGATCGCGACGTGCCGCGTTTTGACGATCGCAGCACCGTGGATCCTGCGTCCAGGCGACAGCGGAATGTGGTCGCTTGCGATCTTCCAAAGGTCCGTGGCCGGCTCCGCCCCATGCCTGAACACGGACGCTTCCCTGTCGGCGTCGTTTGGGTCCGGGAGAAATGCGGCCGCTTTGACCACGTCGCCTGAATAGTCGCTGGACGAACGAAGAAACCTGGCGAGATCCTCGTTCTCGCCGACGATTTCAGGCAGCCCGGACGGGAGATCGGCCATTCTTCATGATCGCGGCAATCCCGTCGATCAGTCGCTCGGGCACGACGGCGCCCGTGAAAGCCGCAACGCCGTGTCCGTGTTCCGCACCATCGAGCCAGGCGTAGGGCAGGTGGTCGCCGCTTCCGACGCTCACCGTGAACATGCGAGTCCGGGACGCGATCCAGTCAAGGGACACCGAGCCATCGGGCTCTGCGGCGAACTCCGGCATCGGAACACCCTCAGGCAGAGCCCGCACCAGCCGCTCGGCAAGGCGAACCGCCTCGGGCGATACCGTTCCGGCACCATGCTCGTCGGGTGCGTCTGCGCCGCACTCTCGAACTAGGTCATCCAGGCGCGCGATCGCGGCGCCCTTGGGTCCAAACCACCACTGAGATCGCCCTGTGGAGTTGATGGCAGAGAGAAAAGCCTCACGAAGCACGCGCGCATCCTCTGACCAGCTACTTCCTTGCTGAGCAAACGCGTGAAGAGCTGGTGGCTCGAATGCGCGATCTACAGAAATAGTTGCAAGCATCGTGCCGATATTGTCCTCGTAAAGACCCTCTTTGCCAAACTCCTCAGATCCTGGATCCGGGCCGCGACAAGCGCCCAGTCCTTGGGCTCTCCGGCTTGATCCGCCTGCGTTTCGATGTCCAAGACTACCGGCAAGAAGTCTCCGGCAAGTGCCTGGCTTGCCATGATGACGTTGACCAAGGTTCCAGTCGGCGCATCGACAGCCATATACCGGTTGAAGAAGTTCCCATACTGGAGAGCGTCGTCAGCTCCGGGAAACGGCTTCCCCACATTTAGATACTCCTCTACTTCAACGCGCCCGTTTACAGCCGGCAGCGGAAGCCGGTTGATGTACCGCAATTTGATTCGGCGGAGTTGAAGAGGGGATGTGAGGTCAACGAACGCGCTGAACGTGCGACGAATCTCGCCTAGATAGTCGTCCATCGTGGAGTAGGGAGCGAGACGGTTGAAAGCGAAGCCCTCGGCCCGTACCTGCACCAGCTGTTTCTCATCCAACTGAAGGAACTGAAGCGCTTGCACGCCTCTGCTCATCGACGCCTGCGGCTCGGGCCCGGAAACCTGGAAGGTCGAGTGCATCTGTTTCCGGGGCGTGGGATATCGGTCCACGAAGACCACACGCGCCCTCTCCTCGACGCTTTGGACGTCGAACTTCTGTGGCATATCGCATTCGATTTCCAGTACCGCCTCCATGATTGGCGGCTTGAATCCGGCGGGGAGTACCTCAACCACGGCGTGAGCCTAAACCGAAACGGCCTGTGGCGTCGGAGACCCATCGGCAGAGGGCCGAGAAGCGCAACGGTGGGCCGGGGGTACCATCCCGAGGTGCGGCCACTCCTCGCCTACTTCGACACAAACAGCCTCGGGCACATGTACGAGCGAAGGGCCGGGGTGACAGACGAGGTGGTCCGGACAATTGAAGAAGCAGTCGGGGCCGGGGAACTCTTGATTCCGGCCTCGGTCATCACGCTTGAGGAACTCCTGGCCGCCGGTGCAGGCGAGGGCAGGATTCTTGGAGATCTGAAGAAGGAGAGTGAATGTTTCCTGGGCCTCATGCAAGGAAAGCAGCAAGAACTCCGGGATGCCGCGCTGGTCTTCAAGAAACGCCGAGGGCGTATGCCGACGATCCAGGACATCTGGGCTGGAACGAAGGAGGTTCTACTCGGAATCATCGCCAATCATGCCGGGTGTCTCGATGGCTGTGTGGCTAGAGGTTTGGAGGGCTTGCTCGCGTCCCGTGCTGTTCACGCCACCGTCGGCATTAGGGTTAGCCAGGCACACGCTCAGTCGGTTGAGAAGAAGAACCCGGACATCGGTGACGCGCGGGACCAGCAACACATCGCCATGGCCGCCGCCGTTGGAGGCGTGCTCGTGACCCACGACAA
>CAZFQH010000273.1:0-6127 GCA_964520805.1 uncultured Acidobacteriota bacterium
GGCGCCGGCTTCCCTGCCGAGGCGACCGACGCATTGTGGGAACTCGTGTGGGCCGGGCTCGTCACGAACGACACGTTTCATCCGGTGCGGGCGCTGCTTGCAAGTCGCGCGGCCGACAAGACACGGGGCGCCGCCGCGGCATCCGCTGCGTTCGCGCGAAGGTTTCGCTCACGCCGGGTCGGCGGCCAGGTCGGCCAGGGCCGTTGGTCGCTGGTGCAGCAACGGATCACGACGCCGTCGACTCACACGGAATGGAGTGCCGCCACAGCGCAGCAGATGCTGATCCGAAACGGAATCGTCATGCGCGAGACCGGCCTCGCCGAGAATCTTCGCGGTGGCTATCCGTCGATCTATCCAGCACTCAAGACCATGGAGGAGAGCGGCCGGGCGCGTCGCGGGATGTTCGTGGCCGGCATGGGCGCCGCGCAGTTCGCGGCTCCGTCCGCGGTCGACATGCTGCGCAGTCTGCGGCGTCCCCCCGATCGTCCCGAGACCATCGTGCTCGCCGCATCCGATCCGGCGAATCCTTACGGCAGCCTTCTCCCCTGGGTCGAGGAGAAGGGTGATCACTCGATGGCGCGGGCCGCGGGTGCGAACGTCATTCTCTCGAATGGCCGGCTCGTCGCCTTCCTGCGCCGTCACAACAACGCCATCCGCGTCTTTCTCCCCGAAGACGAGCCGGAACGCAGCCAGATCGCGCGTGATCTCGCGCGGGCGCTGGCCGAACTCGCCAGGCGGAGGCAGATGCTACGGCGCGGCCTTCTTATTCAGAAGATCAACGACGCTCCGGCGAATGGCGACTTCATGGCGCGATTCCTTGAAGAGAGCGGCTTCGCGTGGACTTCGGGCGGTTTTCAGATCCGTCGTCTCACGGCCTCGGCGGCCGAGCGTGATGTGGATCGCGACGACGCTCCCCGTGACCTCGGCGATGCCCTCGCCGACGACGACGGCGATCCGGATCCTTCTACGTAGTCATTGAACAACTGCCATGCCTGAAGGCGACACGATCTTCCGCGCCGCGCGGACACTGAATCGAGCCCTCGCGGGGCGAGTGGTCACGCAATTCGAAACGGAGTTCGCCCAGCTCGCGCGCGTAGACGACGACGCCCCGATCGCGGGACGGACCGTCGAGTCGGTCGATTCTCACGGGAAGTGGCTCCACATGAACTTCTCGGGCGACCTCATCCTGCTCACCCACATGCTGATGAACGGGAGCTGGCACATTTACCGTCCCGGCGAGACCTGGCAGCGCGGCCGCCGCGACATGCGCATCGCAATTCACACGGCGCCGTTCGTGGCCGTCGCCTTCAACATCCAGATCGCGGAGTTTCATACGGCGCAGAGCCTGGGCCGTCATCGTCAAACCAGCCAGCTCGGACCTGATGTTCTGGCGACAGACTTCGATCCGATGGAAGCGGCGGCGCGTCTCGCCACACGTCCCGAACTCAAGGTCGGCGTTGCGTTGCTGACTCAGTCGATCGTGGCCGGCATCGGCAACGTCTACAAGTCGGAGATCTGTTTCGCGAGTGGAGTGAATCCGTTCCGGCTCGTCGGCTCGCTCACGCCGGAAGAGCGCGGCGTTCTGATCGCTAATGCTCGGAAGTTCATGCTCGCCAACGTCTCGGATGGCGCGGGCGACCACATCGTCACCTACACCGGCATGCGTCGCACCACCGGACGATCGGATCCAACACATCGGCTCTGGGTCTATCGAAGAGCCGGGGAACCGTGCCGCCAGTGCGGCTCGGCGGTTCAGCAGCGCAAGCAGGGGCTCGATGCGAGGGTCACGTTCTGGTGTCCGGTGTGCCAGCCTCCACCACCGACAATCCCGACGATTTGAATGTCTTGAGTCTGGGGCCCGTCTCGCTCGTCGGCTGGATCTTTACGACCTTCGTGGGCGTTTTGGTGCCGTGGGCCGTCGTGCGAAACCACGAAGGCTTTCCCTTGCGCTCGGCGGGCTTGCGGTTGCTCACGATCCGGACATACGTGCTGATGCCCGTGTTGTAGAACATGTCGGTGGGCAGGCCGATGAGGGCCTCCACGAGGTCGTTCTCCAGCACGTACCTTCGGATCTCGCTCTCGCCTGAACCAGCACCGCCGGTGAAGAGAGGCGAGCGGTTGAGGACGATGCCGAAGCGGCTGCCGCTATCCCTGGCGGGCCGCATCTTGGAGATCAAGTGGAGGAGGAAAAGCAGCGAGCCATCGCTGACCCGCGCAGGCCGGGGCCTAACCGGCCATTATGGCCCATCTGCTCGGCTTCCTTGCGGGTCTCCTTCTCGATCTTCTTCCGCTCCACGCCGAAGGGTGGATTGGAGAGCATGTAGTCGAAGACCTTCCGTGCAGGCCATCGGCGGAGAGGGTGTTGCCGAAGATGATGTTGCCGATGTCCTGACCCTTGATGAGCATGTCGGCCTTGCAGATGGTGTAGGACTCGGCATTGAACTCCTGCCCATACATGACCAGCCGGCGTCGGGATTGAGGGTGAGGAGGTGCTCCTCGGCCACGCTGACCATACCGCCGGTGCCAATGGTGGGGTCGTAGAGGGAGCGGACGACGCCGGGTTTTGTCAGCATGTCGTCATCCTCGATGAAGAGGAGGTTGACCATGAGCCGGATGGCGTCCCTGGGGGTGAAGTGTTCCCCCCGCGGTCTCGTTGGAAAGCTCGGCGAACTTGCGGATGAGTTCCTCGAAGACGGCACCCATCTGGGCATTGTCGAT
Organism: uncultured Acidobacteriota bacterium; assembly: GCA_964520805.1. Taxonomy (GTDB): domain Bacteria; phylum Acidobacteriota; class Vicinamibacteria; order Fen-336; family JAGNNV01; genus JAGNNV01. The sequence continues at coordinate 2,719 of CAZFQH010000273.1, forward strand.
AGTCTCCGGGTGGAGGGCCCTGGGCCAGGCTTCGCGCTCGCGGCTTTGCCCGACTGAAGTGCCGTCGGTGCCGCGAAACTCGGCTGGTGGCGTTCAGCTGTAAGGGGCGAGGGTTCTGCCCATCATGCATGGGGAGGCGGATGAGCGCTACGGCCGCGAATCTCATCGAGCGCGTGCTGCCGCCTTCAACCGCGCTTTGGCCCAAGGCCAGCCTTCGCGCCGGCAGTGGGTGCTGACCTTCCCGTTCTCGTGGAGGCCAAGGCTCGCGCAGGACGGCGAATTGCTCGGTCGGCTCACCCAGATCTTCGTGGATAGCGACGCAGCCTGGCCTTGGGCCATTGGGGGGGGCCTTCTCCCGAAGCGTAGGGGCACCCCTTGTGGGTGCCCGGCCGTTCCTCGTTGCAGGAAGTCCTTGGGCCACGGTCCAGGCGTTTTATGTCCGCCGAGCGGCGCAGGCGGGCGCTGTGGGTGCGAAGACCGGTGCTATCACCGCGGTACAGAGAACGTCTTGGCCCAAGGCCAGGCTGCGCGCTCCGATCTCCGTCTCAACCAGTTCGCGTCCATCTCCCGGATGCTGGGCCAGGCCGACCAGAAGCCGGGCCGCGACGCCTACGAGCGGTTCGGCGATCTCGTGAAGGAACTCGATGCGGTGCAGGCCGATGCGGCAAGAGTGATGATGTAGGCCCCGCGGAGGAGGATTGAAATGAAGTATCGGGTTGAGTTTCCTCCGGACGGTCGTGAGCTTCTCCCAATCGTGACCTAAGAGCCTGCGCGGCCGTTTGGCGGAGGCGCCTTAGTGGGCAGCGCTCGCGGTCGGAGGGCGATCCACCAGAACGTACCCCCGCCGACGCGCCGCTGGCTATGAATAGAGTCATCCAGGCGAGGGCCGTGGGAGCGTCACGCACGACACCCAGGCCGTCGTAGGCGGTGACAAACATGCAATAGAGGATGAGGGGAAGAACCGCGACCGCGGTCCCGGTGGCGAGAGCGTGACCGAGGCTTAACAAACCCCGGCGCTTCGCGAAGGCGAAAGCGGGAAGGCCTAGAAACAGGGCCGCCGTATAAGCGACCGGGATCTCGAAAACAGCGATCATCATCAGACTCGTCAAGAGCACTACCGGCGGGGCGTCTTTGAAGGACCCGAGGCCCAGCGCGCAGGCGACGGTCAGGAGAGCGGCGGTGGCGGGCACGGTAGCCAGAGGCGCCAGGAGAAAGGCGAGCAGGGTCGATCGTGTCGTCGGCCGATTGTCGCCACTCGTAGCTTCCACTCGGGCTTATCCTAAAGCGCGTCATGATGCCGCCCGTCCTCATCCCTGCGGCTCTGTCGCTCGCGGTCTATTCGGGCCTCGCCTTTTTCGAGGCGGCGAGGTTGCGGGCGGCGGACTCCTGGACCCTGGTCGCGGCGGGAGGACTGATCGCCCTCGCCGCGGCGTTCATGATGGCGAAACATCTCTGGGCTTACCTGTTCGACCTTTCGTTTCTGGGCCTTTCTTCCGTCGGCTACGGAGCGGTCGCCGCCTACGAGGCCGCGACCGGACAAGGGGTGGAAGCGCGTGGGAGGGCGTGCGGACCTTCGTGATCGGGCTGGTGGTCGCGGCCGCGCTGACCCTGTGCCTGGTTTCGATGGCAGCGGGGGGGCGATGTCGTCAGCGTAAACACGAGAACTGGGAAAGAGTTGTGGCGAAGTTCGGTTTCTGACCTCAAGCCCCGCCTCACGGGAGGCGTGGACACTCCCGGGGAGGCGCGGGGTGAGATGCATGTTTTCGAAGATTTAGTGATCGTCAACGTTTCCGGCGAGTACATGGTGAGCCTGTCGCTGAAAGACGGAAAACGGCGGTGGGTTCGCGAAAGGTTGCGTGCCCGGACAGAGGCCTTGCCATGGGCCTGAACGTAGATTTCCTCTTCCTCCCAGAGGCCCTGTCCGCGCACCCTCAGAATGACATCCGGTGTGTACTCTGGAACTTCGAGGCGCTTGAGGCGATGGCCAAGGCGGCGAAAGTGAAATCGCTTGGCGAGTTGGGGCTGTCCGGCGACGAAGACGACCTGGATGGCGAGATCGACGAAGCAGAACTGTTTGAGACATCTGAGGGGATCAAGACGCTCGATGCACTTTTCAGGGCGGTTCGGGCGGTGGGGCCAGGAAAGGGAACCCCCGCGAAGGACGCAGTTCGAGGACGCAGTCGAGGCGGCGGAGAACCGTGAAAGGGAGGATGACCTTGCCGTACTCCGACTGCTTGTAGTCGCCGCGCAGGAGGTCGGCGACGGACCAGATGAAGGAGGAGAGGTTGGGGTCGGCCATGCGTAGCGGCAGTTTGCCCTAAGTGCGGGGCGCCACGCGACGGCGTACGGCCCGTAGCCGACATGGAGGGTCCGGCAAGCAAGAACCGGAGACAGAGTCTCCGCGGCCTCTTGGCTAGGCCGCCAACTCAACCGTGACACGCCGCCCAAGGCGGGTCTCCAGGGTGATGAGCATTTCCAGGCTGAATCTTTCCCATTTCCCACGGATCAGGTCCGAGACCCGAGACTGGGCGATTCCAAGCCGCGCCGCGGCCTGACTCGTGTCGACGTTGCGGCGCTACGTGGCGGCGTTGGGCGGTGAGGTCGAGGTCGTGGCTCGTTTCGGTGACAAGAGTCTGAGAGTCAGCATCTAGCAAGGGCCGCGGCCGCGGTTCGCCTTCAGGGACATCCTCGACAAGCAGACGGTCGCCGAGCACCTCGACGGAAATATAGGTCTGTCCGCGCTCGTCCTTCATGGACTCGCCCGACAAGAAGAAGCAGCCCCATCGAGATCAAGGGCGACGAAGGCAAGCTCGAAGCGCCCCAGGCTCTTCCGCATCTTCTGCCAGTAGACGCTGGCTTCGATGAGTTGCAGCTTCCCCTTGCGTTCGGCGGGCTTTCGGTTGCTGACGATCCAGACATACGTGCTCACCCAAGGGCAGGCTTCGCGCTCCGTGACAACATCGAGACCCCTGTGGCCCCAAGGCCAGGTCGAGGCCGCAACGAGAATCTCGTTCCTGAAGCGTTGAACCCGAGCGTCGGGCTCATCCTTGAGAACGCGACGATCTTCCGACTCGACGAACACGCTCGCCCTGCGCGGCGCGTCGAGAACCATCCGAACAGCCTCTGCGGTCAGGGCATGCCTCGCCCCTGACGGCGAGATGTTGTTCGTGGCCTCAACCAGTCGCAGAAGATTGCCCTCGAATCCGATTCCGGCGTGAATCGCGAACAGGCGATCGAAGTTCGCGGTCGTGTTGGCAATCCCCTCGAATTCGCGGGCTATATCCGATCCGTTGAAGCTCCCTCGGATGTTGTTCTCCCGCAGGTCGTGGGAGCTGGCTGATCTTCTTCAGGAACGTCGAGTCGGAACGTGTCAACACGGGTGAGACACCGAGGGTTGGAGTTTAGGGAG
>CAZFQH010000274.1:0-6123 GCA_964520805.1 uncultured Acidobacteriota bacterium
ACAGCATGGCGACACCTTGCTCGGTAAACGCCATGGGCTGATAGCGCCGGCCGCCGCGATCCTGCCCATCCGACCTCGGCAGGAGTGCTCGATGGAGTCGGCGGTCGACTCCAGGTGGTAGATGGGATCCTGTATGGAGCCAGCTACGGCTACGCAACGGAGGGGGTGATCGGTGGGATTCGCACCGCTGCCCTCCAGAGGATTCTCGTTCTGCAGAACAAGACAGCCACGATCCCAATCTCAGAGGGCGGCGTGACGGGAATTGCCGCCGAGATCAATTACCGCGTCGTCCCGCCTGAGCCGGGTGCAGCCACGATCAAGGTACAGATCCTCAGAGAGTCGACGCCCGAGCTCGACATCACCGGAACATTTGATGGGGTCAAAGGCTTCACAACTTGGCCGGCAGGAATCTCGGTTCAGCCCGCCCGGTACTTCGCCGAGGCGATAGCCGACGAAGGTACCGAAGATGAGCTCCGTAGTGTCCGTGTTCGGTTGCCGGTGAGCCAAGTCACCGTGGAACTGAACAACGAGTATGGAGTCCTTGCGGCGAAGACGAGTTCCGGTCAGACGGTTATCGAGAACACTTGGGACCGCGCCGGGACCAACCTGGAGCCTCCCCTCAATGGGTGGAAGTACGAGAACTCCTCGCGGACCTTTAGCAAGGCAGTGATGGTCCTTTCCGGCCGAGCGCCGATTCTGCCCAATGACTACGTGGAGATGACCCTGGGCGGTTCGGGTGTGCTCGTCTGGACCGAGGTTGGGGGGAACAAGATAAGGCTCGATGTGCCCGATGACACGGGGCGCGTCGAGGCAACCCTCAAAGCGACCCGCGAACTGGCTGATCTCACGATCGAGCGTATCCCCATTACGGCTGTCTACTATGCCGGGCCCGGATCGGAGCCGATGAAGCTCACGACGGATTTCATCAACGTGGTGAACGAGAGGCTGCACGGTCGCCTGTACGACATAGCCGCCGCGGCGGTTGGGCAGGGTGAGGGGGACGTTCAAGGGATTACAACCGAATTGACGGTTGGCCTACTCCCAGTCGTTGGGGATGCTGCCGGGATCTTCGGCGAAACGATCAACGCCTTCAATCCGGCCCAGGACGTAGACAAGCTCAATCTGTCGCTGTCGCTCCTTGGGCTCGCGACCGAGTTCAGCCAGATCACCGGTCCGGCCGGAGTGGTCCTGGACAAGGGCGTGACCTTCTTACGGGTCGGCATGCGACAGATCCGCGCGGCAGGAGCGACCGCGGCGGTCCTGACCGCGATGCCCACCAGACTTCTCAGCCACGTGAAGCTTCGGCAGTGGGACGAGCTCGCTGAGCTTGCACAGGGAACCTTCAAACTCTCGATGATCGGCGGCGGGAAGCTCGCCAAGAATGTGCTGCGAACCGAGGAGGATGTTCAGGCAGTGAACCGATTCATGAAGACCTACAGTGGACAGCTTCTCGATTCAACGTTCACTGAGCGACTCCGCCTTCTTGATGACATTCTCGCGGATCCCGACGCTGTGCGTGGCGCGATTCGAGCCTTGGCCGACCTAAAGGACTCAACTGGTGCGGTGATTCGCCTCTCCGATGACGCGGTGGAAGGCGCCGTGAAGTTCATGGCCAGAGCCTCGGAAGCGATACCGGGTGGTCTTACTGCTGAGGCGCGAGAGGGGCTGCTGAGGAAGCTCGCCCAGTCGACCCCTGTGGAAGTGGAAGCAGCTCTGGCCTTTGTCAAGAATGTGAACGATCCTGATTCGCTCAAAGGCTTTACGCAAATGCTTAGCGATCTTCCGAACGTATGTCCCGTACCTTGATCATGATTCGAGCCAGGAAGGAAACAATGATGAGCAAAAAGGTCATTCACGCCTTGGTCGTTTGGCTGGCGTGGCTCCTTGGGGCACCGACCGCGATGGCCCAGAACCCTGGATGCCTGGGTGATTTTCCGAGTTTGTTCCGAAACTTGAGTGCGGGCCAGAGCGCGAAAGTGACGAAGGCATACGCACAGTACGGGGCGAAGGCGAAGAACGGCATGCTGGCCGTTGTCTCTCAGCCGTCCGGCCTCGTACCCGATCTTGGCCCGGCGGACCTAGACACCATCCTGGAGATCTTTGGGCGGAATGTCGAGTTCGACTTCAATCCACTTGGAACCGACCAGCGGCTTTTTGAGGCGATTGCCGACCTAACGGAGGTCCTTCCGGATGGATCGCTACGGATGCGCGACGGCCTTGCCTCGACCATTAAGGACTTGGCAAACAAGGGGGCCGGGGATGACGCTGTGCTCTTCTATCAAGGCGCGGCGCATGACCTCTTTGTGGCGGAAGAGATCGGTCCAGCTCGGATTGTGTCGCTCCAAAAAGAAATACCTGTTCCGGGTGGCGGGCGGCGTTTTGCGGACCTAGTCGAAGAATGTCCTGGTGACTGCAGCGGACTGCCGGGGATTCTCCATGAGAACAAGAACTGGATGACGCCGCTCGGCGGGCCGCAAGATGTTCGATTGACTGGCCTCGCCGGCCAGTTCAAGCGAGATATCCTGATTCACAACCAAACGGACTTCAACTTCTATCGACTTAACCTAAGGGAAACCGTGAGGGCAGACGAAGCGCTAATCGAACAGACCCTTCTCGCTCAGTTTCTAGACCCGGAGGTCGTGAACGCCCTTGGAGCAGCAAGGGCGGAGGCGTTGGCGGCCTTGTTTGAGGGACAGGCGAGTTCGATTATTAGATTCTGGTGAATCCGTGAGGCCGAGTACCAGCTCCCCATCCAACCTTTTGGACATTCCTTCGGGTCTCAGACTTCCCCTCTATTGTCGGCGTGTCTTCGACGGACGATCAGGGGTAGGGAGAACCATGCCGTTCTGGCTACCGACACCCCTGGGCCCGGTGGTTTCGTATGGTCGAACGATTGAGCTCTGGTCGGGTGGGCTTAACGAACCACTGTGGCGAAGAGAAGACCTAGACCGCGCGCGCGGTGTCTTTTCTGACGGCAGGGTCTTCCTGTGCCCCACCCGCGAATCTGGCTCCGAACTGCGCCTCCTAGTACTAGACGCCGGCTCTGGGGAGTCCTTGGCGAGCGTCGCCACCGATCAGGCTGAGATAAAAGGTGTGTGCTCTGGCACCCTGCTCATCGCGGAGGGACGCAAGGCCCAATTCGGGCTGACCGCAAGGTCGGCGGATCGGCTTGAGGTAATGTGGCGCCGAGACGGTCATCCTGGACTCTGGGTAGTCGCGGCTGGGGATGGCCGCGTCCTGGTGCCAGGCAGGTTGGGCGAGTGCCTTGATTGCCTTGACGCGAAGACGGGGGCGCTCCGGTGGACCTTCCGAGCGGCGGAAAAGTCCGGGAAGGAGGTCGACGATGACGGAAACCGCATTGCGAGCGGATTTCCCAGCGTCGTCGCCTTGCATGATCGTGTCATCGTCTCCACCATGAACGGAGCGGTCTACGCCCTCTCGCTGGAGACCGGAGAAGTCGTTTCGAGTGGTAGACCCCCGTTCCTGGGTGTGTACGTCGTGACCGCGTCCTCAATAGTGTTCGCCCAGCCATTCGGGCTTTCGGAGTTTGATCACGGAAGCATGCGAGAGGTTCATCGAAGTTCCTATCGCGATGAGGTGGAGGCACTCTACGAAGGACACCCACCGACCATTCGTAGCCTGTGCGTGACCGCCGAGTCGGTGGTTTGGTCCACGGCTCATGGCGCTTTGTTGGCAGTGAGTCGCAGGCTAGGACCGGGCGGGCGACGAGCGACTTGGAGGGACGTTATCCCCGGCGCAGTCATGGCGATCGCTGAGTACCCCGTAGTCCATCAAGGCACGATCTATTGTTCAATTCCGGGCTTCTCTGATGACCCCTACGGTATTTACTGCTACCGGAGTTCAGAAGAAACGCAAGAGGCAGATAGGCCGTCATAGCCTTCGCCGAGCAGCCTAGATGCGAGGCTCACGATTCAGGTCTGTTGGGTCCGCGTGTCTGAGACACGCACGACTTGCACCAGTCGGTACCCCCCCTGGGTATGCACCTCGCCGGAATCCAGCTCGCAGAACGCGGTATTGTTCAAGAGTTCCGGCATACTCTCCGCGGTCCGCGCGGCTGTGAGGGGTTTTTGGGCAGACGGACCGGCACTTCGCGCCTCAACTTCGAATACCGAACGCGTCGCCCCCTCGACCACTCGGCGATCAATCGCCAGCGTTGTGATCGCATCGCAATGCTTTTCATTGCTCCAGCGCCAGGACCGCCGACACACGGCCCACGATCGACGCGGCGAGGGCCCTGAAAGCGAGCTCCGGGTTTGGTTCTCGGTAGTCGCCCGGACGCTCCGGGGCGGCCAGGAGAAGAGACGTCGAATCGTACAGACCCTCCCGGACAAGGCGGAGGCAGAGCTGTTCGTATCTGCCGGCGTAGGAGGCATTTCGAAGCTCCTCAAACACCGGGAAGTGTGGTTCCTTGGATCGAACGGGACGGGTAGACTTTTCCGCGTCTTCCAGCAGAACCACGAAGCCAGTCCAGGGTCTGGGCGATGGTTTAAAGGCCCCCTCCCGAAATGCGGTACGAGCGTCGGCGGCGTTGCCGATGGCCTCCTCGATCCGATTGTTGGCGTTGTTGCCAAAGGAACCGGTCTGGGACTTGAACTCGACCGCGGCGACGAGAATCCCCTTGTGGACAACTAGAAGATCCCACCGCTTTTCTGGTCTGAAATACCCGGGAATCTCCAACTTTGACCGAACGAAAAGAGAGGTTTCGGGGAAGGCCAAGCTCAAGCAGCAGCCCTCCGATAATGTCAACGAAGCCGTTCATCTGGGCGCCGCCGGTAACCGCCTTCCGCGAGCCCTGGTCCTTCTTCTTTCCCTTCTTGCTAGCCTGCTTGGCTCTCGTCGATCCAAAACTGCTGAACCGCCTCGTGAAGGCTTTCGTCGAGGTCGGGAAGGCGTGGGTTCGTTGGCATTTACTGTCATCCTCCCGAATAGGGTGGCCGCTTCCTGTTCAAGCCGCCGTTTGGCCATCGCGAAGTACTGAGAGTCGATTTCCGTACCAATGCTGTTTCGACCCCAGCGCGATGCAGCGACTGCCGTCGTGCCGGTGCCAACGAAAGGAGCGTAAGTGAAACAAGCGCGATTTGCCAACCAGTCCGCGCGCCCGCGCCGGGTCTTGGCGCGCGATCGGCTCGCTCCGGCCGCTCGCAGGCGCGTCCGGGCGCGGCCTCCGCGGGGCGTCCAACGCGCCAAACCTTCGCGGCGGCGCGAAGCCTGGCCCTGGGCCAGCGCGAAGCCTACCCTCGGGGTACGCAGGCTCCGCCGCCCCGCGGTGCAACCCGCGTTTTCGCTTCCGCTCCCTACACTGTCTCGTGGCCCAAGGCCAGGCTGCGCGCTCGCCCTTGCTGCCGTGATCCCCGGGGCCGCCCTCGTCACCAAGCGCCTGTCGCCTGAGCACGCAGCTCTTCCAGTAGGGCGGCCCGCGACCAGGCGAGCGGCTCGGCACGTCGGTCAGCTCGCCCGCCGCAGCCAGGTAGCGGGCAATGCTCAGCGGGTTCTTCACCACGGCGAGCAGCTTCATCCGCCCCTGGCAAGAGGGTACGCTTCAGAAGTTCTGCCCATGGCCGATATCCGCTCTTACGCACTCTTTTCTCGGGCTCCTCATCGTCGCTCGCCGGGGGCGGAGGCGGCGTCCCCCGAGGGGAGGCTGCGCGCTGACGCGCGAGCGCCATGGACTCGCCGCGGCGCGTAGCGCGCAGCCTGGCCTTGGGCCACCCCTGCGTAGTGGATTGTGTGAAAGCGTGGTGGAGGCACGCTCGTCGCCAGCCGGCACAGGAGCGAGAGCGGGTCCATGTCAACCGCGACCGTCCCATGGCCCAAGGCCAGGCTTCGCGCGGCCTCGCGGCCCTCCGCGTCGAGCCCGCCCGCGCGGGCCCCCCTAGGGGAGGCTTCGCGCTGGCCGCGTGCAAGGTGAACCCATCGAGCGACGCGCAGAGCGGCTTGTCGTACGCGAGCGCGTGCAGCTTGAGCCGAAGGCCACTCGACCAGCGCGCAGCCTACCCTTGGGGTATTGTGGCCCGGCGGGCGGCGACTGGCCCGAGAGCGCGAAGCCTGCCCTTGGGGCACCGCGGAGGATGCGAGGTTGCTCTCGGGATCGCCCTCGCCGCT
>CAZFQH010000275.1:0-6105 GCA_964520805.1 uncultured Acidobacteriota bacterium
GCTGTGCAAGCGCCACACGATGTACGAGTGGTCCGTGCAGTCGAAGATTGATCCGATTCCGGTGGCGCGGGCCGAAGGAGTTCATTTCTGGACCCCCGAGGGAAAGCGCTATCTCGACTTCAACTCTCAGCTGATGTGCAGCAACATCGGCCATTCGCACCCGCGGGTTGTCCACGCCATTCAGAAGCAGGCCGCGAACCTCTGCTACGCGAACCCCTTCATGGCCACCGAGCCCCGCGCGCGGCTCGGACGCAAGCTCGCGGAGATCTGCCCCGGCGACATCGACACCTTTTTCTTCACCAATGGCGGAGCCGAGGCCAACGAGAACGCGATCCGCATCGCCCGGACAGTGACCGGCCGGCACAAGATCATGGTTCGGTACCGCTCGTACCACGGGGGCACCGCGGGGGCTATCGCCATGACCGGCGACCCGAGACGGTGGTTCTCCGAGCCCGGAATCCCCGGTATCGTGCGCGCCCCCGACTTCCACAAGTATGGCCGGAAGGATCCGGAGCCGCTGGACGTCTGCATTCGCGAGATCGAAGACATCATTCGCTACGAAGGAGGCCAGAACATCGCGGCCTTCCTGATGGAAACCGTGGTGGGGACAAACGGCATTCTGGTGCCGCCCGATGGCTACATGAAGGCGGTCCGCGAGATCTGCGACAAACACGGGATCCTGCTGATCGCGGATGAAGTGATGTCGGGCTTCGGTCGCACCGGGAAGTGGTTCGCGGTCGAACACTGGGGCGTGGTTCCCGACATGATCACCATGGCCAAGGGACTCACCTCGGCCTATGTGCAACTTGGCGCGGTGGGAATGCGGACTCAGATCGCCGCCGCTTTCAAGGATCGCGCGTTCCCGGGCGGGCTCACGTACAACAGCCATACCCTGGCCTGCGCCACGGCCCTTGCCACCATCGCGGTGTACGAAGACGAGAAGCTGATGGACAAGGCGATCGCTCTCGGCGCCGTACTGCGTGAACGCATGAAAGACCTCGAGACGAAGCACCCTTCGGTGGGCACCACGAGGTCCATTGGTCTGTTTGGTATCTTTGAGGTGGTGCGGAACCGCGCCACCTACGAGCCGATGGCTCCGTTTAACGGCCACTCCGAGGAGATGCTGGCGCTCGGCGCCTTCTTCCGCGAGCAGGGCCTCTACACCTTCGTCCGCTGGAACACTTTTTTCACTAATCCACCTTTGGTCATCACTGAAGCGCAGCTTCACGAAGGTCTGGACATCGTCGACCGCGGTCTGGAAATCACCGACCGTGCGGTCACGGGATAGGAATCGACACCATGACACCGAGTACAGAAGCAACCCTCGAACTCAGCCTGCTGACCCACTGGATTTCCGGCAAACGCTATGAAGGCAAGGTCGAGCGGTGGGGCGAGATCTTCAATCCGGCGACTGGCGAGTCCAACACCCGAGTGGCCTTCGCAAGCCCCGAGGTGGTCGACGAAGCCGTCAAGTCTGCCACCGCGGCCCAAAAGAAGTGGGGGGCGGCGTCTCTGGCTCAACGCGCCCGGGTGATGTTCGCCTTCCGCCAGCTCCTTGAAAAGCACAAGGTGGAGATGGCGTCGCTGATCACCCGCGAGCACGGCAAGGTCGCGGCGGATGCGCTGGGCGAAGTGAGCCGGGGCATCGAAGTGGTTGAGTTCGCCTGCGGTCTGCCCCAGTTGCTGAAGGGCGAGTTCTCCGAGAACGTCTCGACCGATGTCGACAGCTATTCGATTCGGCAGCCCCTTGGTGTGGTGGCGGGGATCACTCCCTTCAATTTTCCGGCCATGGTGCCGATGTGGATGTATCCCCTGGCCCTCGCCTGCGGCAGCGCGTTCATCCTGAAGCCCTCCGAGAAGGACCCTTCCGCGGCGGACTTCGCGGCACGGCTCCTCGCGGAGGCCGGACTGCCGGAGGGTGTCTTCTCCGTGGTTCATGGCGACAAAGTGGCAGTGGACGCCATCCTCAATCATCCGGGGATCGCGGCCGTGAGCTTCGTGGGGTCGACGCCGATCGCGCGCTACATTTACGAAACCGGAACCAAAGCGGGGAAGCGCGTGCAGGCCCTCGGCGGTGCTAAGAATCACATGGTCGTTCTGCCCGACGCCGATATGGACCTCGCGGCCGACTCCGCGGTGAGCGCCGGCTTTGGCTCGGCGGGCGAGCGCTGCATGGCCATTTCCGTGCTGGTTACGGTGGGGGACGCGGCCGATCGGCTGATCCCCAAGATCCAGCAGCGAATGGCGAAACTCAAGGTGGCGGCGGGCACGGACCCTGGCGCTGATATGGGGCCGCTCGTGACCAAAGAGCATCACGCGCGAGTGAAGGGCTACGTGGACAAGGGCGCCGCAGAGGGGGCGACGCTTCTGGTGGATGGCCGCGATCTGAAGGTGCCCGGACACGAGCACGGGTACTTTCTGGGCCCGTGCCTTTTCGACCATGTCACCCGCGACATGACCATCTACAAGGACGAGATCTTCGGACCGGTGTTGAGCGTGGTCCGGGCCGCCACCTACGTTGAGGCCATGAGCCTGATCAACGAGAACCCCTGGGCCAACGGGGTCGCCATCTTCACGAACGATGGCGGCGCCGCCCGCCGTTTCCAGAACGAGGTTCAGGTCGGGATGGTCGGAATCAACGTGCCGATCCCGGTGCCCATGGCTTACTACTCGTTCGGCGGATGGAAGAGTTCACTCTTTGGCGATTCTCACGTCCACGGCAAAGAAGGCATCCACTTCTACACGCGCGGGAAAGTGGTCACGAGCCGCTGGCCGGAGCCGCATCACCGTGGTGTGAACCTCGGCTTCCCGGAAATGAAGTAACCGCCTACGCGGGTGGGTCCGGTGCCTCTGGGGGTGTTCCCGGTGCCGACAGCCTTTGATCGCGGCCCTGTCCGTGAACGGTGTACAGGATCATCAGCTTCTGGCCGATCTTCGCGGAAAGGCCACTGGTGACGCTTTCTACCTCGTTCACGGCTCGCGCGTCTTTCCGGGGCCATCGAACACCTGTCGTCCACCGCACCCGCCCTCGGTCTCATGGAGAAATGGAGCGCCCGGCAGGGCGAAGTGAGCCTGGAGGCGGGCGATACTCTGGTGGTGTATTCGGATGGCATCACCGAGGCGAGGGATACGAGGGACAGCCGCGATGAGGAGTTCGGTGAGGCGCTTCTCGCTGATTCGCTCCGACGCCACGCCGGCGTCCCCTTGAAAGATCTTCCGGCTTTGATCCTTGCCGATGTGGAACGCTTCGCGGGCTCCGAACCGCAGGACGATAGAACCGTCGTGGCCCTTCGCGGTCGCTACTGAGAAACCCGGGACCCCGGGGTGACCGCCGTTGCTTAGCGGCCTGAACGTCCAACGGAGCGTTTAGACTCCGCGTCGACAAATGCCAACCCCCGCTGCCATACCTCTTCCCCTGAAGTGGGCGAAGGTCATCGATCAGACCCGGTGCATCGGGTGCCACGCGTGCTCCACCGCCTGCAAGTCCGAAAACGAGGTTCCGCTCTCCGTCCATCGGACCTACGTGAAGAACGTCGATATCGGCGTTTTTCCCACGGCCCGCCGGGCGTTTCAGGTGACCCGCTGCAACCAGTGCGAAAACCCGCCCTGCGTCACCGCCTGTCCCACCTCCGCGATGTTTCAAAGGAAGGACGGGATCGTCGACTTCGACAAAGACTGGTGCATCGGGTGCAAGGCCTGCATCGCCGCCTGTCCGTACGACGCGATCTTCATCAATCCCGAGGATCACACCGCGGAGAAGTGCAACATGTGCGCCCATCGACTTGAGGTGGGGCTTGAGCCTGCCTGTGTGGTGGTTTGCCCGACCCAGGCGATTCTGGTGGGCGATATGAACGACCCTGCTTCGAAGGTGGCGGGAATCATCAACCGTGAGGTGGTGGCGGTGCGGCGGCCTGAGAAGGACACGCGGCCGAAGCTCTTCTACAAGGGCGCGCACACGGCGACTCTCGATCCGCTGGCCGCGCTTCGGCCGACCGGCGGTATCTTCATGTGGGGCGAGCAAGTAGGGCGACTCGGAGGGAAAGTCACTTCGGGGACGAGTAGCGCCGCTGGCTCGGGAACGCGGACGACGTCCTCCGCCGCCGCCGTCTTGTCGTACGACATTCCCCACAATCGGCCCTGGGACTGGCGCGTGTCGGCCTACACTTGGACCAAGTCGCTTGCCACCGGTGCCTATCTTTGGGGCGGGCCCGCCGTTCTCGGCATCTATAACCATGATTCCGCGATGTGGCGGCTGGCCGTGCCTTTTGTGGCCGGTTTCTTCCTGGCCATCACCGGTCTTCTGCTGATCGCCGACCTGAAACAGCCGACTCGCTTCTACTACCTTTTCCTAAGGCCGCAGTGGAAGAGCTGGCTGGTCCGTGGAGGCATTCTGATCTCCGCTTTCGCCGCGATCCTGGCCCTGCACTTCGCTTTCGGCTTGACCGGGAATGGCGCTGCGGGGGTGGCGTTGTCGTGGCTTGGAGCGCCGCTGGCCTTCGGTACCGCGATCTACACCGCCTATTTGTTCGCTCAGGCCAAGGCGCGAGATCTTTGGCAGAATCCGATGTTGCCCGCGCACTTCGGGATCCAGTCGCTCCTGGCCGGTGCCGCGCTCTGGACGATCCTGATTCCCGCGGGCGATCTGGTCGGAGGGCCCGACCTGAGCGTCAGTGTTCTGACTGCGATGCATCTCCTGATGATCGGTTCGGAGCTGAGCATGACTCACGGAACCGCCCACGCGCGCGCAGCCGCCCGCGAGATCACTCACGGCGAGTTCCGCGGCTTCTTCGCTTTGAGTCTCATCCTTTCCGGCCTCGGGATTTTGACGCCGATATTCGGCGCATTCGGCGCCTTGTGCGCACTTCTCGGCCTTCTCGCCTGGGAACACGCCCATGTCCAGGCCGGTCAATCGGTACCCCTCGCATGAGCGCCAAACGGCTTCCTATCGACGTGGATCACGGCGCCGTGGGCGCCTTCAAGGACGAGACCGCTTCTCGCAAAGAGACCTTCTACCAGGGGCCGAGTGGTTCGGACCTCGCCTCGTTCCCGCCCAAGGAACGGTGGGACGACTGGGTTGAACTCGACTCGAAGTCGTGGCCCCGGAAGAAGGAACTGCGGCAGGTCCTGGTTCCTACCACGTGCTTCAACTGCGAATCGGCCTGCGGCCTCCTCGCCTACATCGACAAGGAGACGCTGCAGGTCCGCAAGTTCGAGGGCAACCCCGAACATCCCGGGTCGCGCGGACGCAACTGCGCCAAAGGTCCGGCCACGCTCAATCAGATTCACGACGTGGACCGCATCCTCTACCCCCTGAAGCGGGTGGGGAACCGTGGCGGCGGACGTTTCGAGCGCGTCTCGTGGGACGAGGCGCTCACCGACATCGCGAGCCGGCTCCGCAAGGCCATCGTCGACAAACGTCCAAACGACATCATGTACCACGTGGGCCGGCCCGGTGAGGATGGCTACACCGAGCGTGTCCTCGCGGCCTGGGGTGTGGACGGGCACAACTCGCACACGAACATCTGTTCGTCGGCCGCCCGTGCCGGTTACCAGTTCTGGATGGGCTTTGATCGTCCCAGCCCCGATCACGCCAACGCCGAAGTCATCCTGCTCATCAGCGCGCATCTCGAGTCCGGCCACTACTTCAATCCGCACGCCCAGCGGATCATGGACGGCAAGCAGAACGGCGCGAAGCTGATCGTGATGGACGTGCGTCTGTCCAACACCGCCACCCATGCCGACCACTGGATCGCCCCGTATCCGGGGTCCGAAGCGGCGATTCTGCTCGCCATCGCGAACTTCATCATCAAGCGCAAACGGTACAACTCCGACTTCATACGGAAGTTCTGGAACTGGGAGTCGTACCTCGCCGCCGAGCGGCCCGATCTGCCCCGGACGTTCGAGAGCTTCGAGACCGCCATCGCCGAGGCGTACGCGAGCTATACCTTCGACTTCGCGGCGAAGGAGTCGGGGGTCTCTGAGACGAAGCTGTGCGAGATCGCCGAGATCGTCTCGAAAGCGGGGACGAAACTCGCGGCCCATAACTGGAGGTCGGCGGCGGCGGGGGCGGAAGGTGGCTGGCAGGTGGCGCGGTGCCTCTTCTTC
>CAZFQH010000276.1:0-6090 GCA_964520805.1 uncultured Acidobacteriota bacterium
GGTGTCCCTTCTCCTCGATAGCTCGCCGGAGTTGCTGGCGGTGGAGAGTCTGCGCTGGATCAACGAAACCGGGCAGCCGGAGAGCGACCAGGCGCGGGTGGATCTCATGATGCTGGCGGTCCGGAGGATCGCCCAGATGGGGGAGTTCGACCTCGTACCGCGCGCCTCCTTGCGCGCCTACCTGAACGATTTGGGCCAGGAACTGGTCAGCCGCTGTCCCTCTTCCGAGCGCGCCGCGTTCGTCGATCGCCTCGTGGCTTATGGTGCCACGCTTCTCGCCCCCAATGCCCTGCTGGCCGAGACCGCGGCCGAGGCGCGTCCGCCCGCGTCGCTACGCATGGCCGCCTTCCTCAATCAACTGAGCACCGAGGAGGACGGCGAGCGGCGCGACGAGGTCGCGTCCGAGTTCATGGCCAGCGCGGCTCTGGGCGCGTCGACCCGGGAGGGACTGGACGAGTCCTTGTCCCCGTTGCGCGGCGTCGGCATCGATCCAGCCACCGAGAACGTTCTAAATTCGATCGCCCGCAACCTTCCCGGTTGGGGCACCATTGAAGGCGCGCCCAGCGGATCTCCCTCGAACAGCGAGCGCCTCGGCGCCATGCGGAACATCGTCTCCCTCGGCGAGGACGACGCGGAAATCGCCAAGCGATTTCGGGAGCTGGTCCACGCGGCCATCGAGCAATTCAATACCGGGAATCTTGGACGGGCCCAGTCGATCCTCGGCCTCGCCAACCACATGGTCGATGAAGGCCGCGTGAAGCCCGAGTTCGTGGAGAGCCTCAGGGGTGCGGCCGCGTACCTCGACCAGACTCAACTGAAGGCGGCGACGGAACAGACCAACGCCTACCCCGCCCTGCGCAGTGTGATGGCCTTCTTCACCGCTCTCGCCCCCGAAGGCCTCATCAACTCCCTTCGGGATGAAGCGGACGAGGCGGCCCGGCGCGATCTGGAATCCCTTTTTGAAGTGCACGGTCCCGCGGCCCGAGCGGAGGCACTCAAGGTGTTGAGCGCCGAGCCGGCCACTACTCCGGTCGGTTTCCTCTCCTCCCTCCTCAGGGTGATCCGCCGCATTCCGAGACCGGCGGGCCCTTTGGGAGCGGAGGCCGACCTGATCGTGCGGTTCGCCGGGCGCGGCATCGATCCCCTGGTTGCCACTCAGGCCATCTACTGCCTCGGACAATCGGCGGGCGAACGCACCGACCGCGCCCTGGTCGGACTGTTGAGAACTTACGAGGGGCTCCTCACCCGCGCGACGCCCACCGCCTCACCCTCGGCCAATGAACTTTCCGATCTGGCGGCCCGCACCTGCGATGCCCTGGCCCAGACCGCCACTCCGCGCGGCCTGCTGGCCATGGTCGATCACGGTCTCAAAACCGCGATTGAACTCGGCGACTGCGCTTCGCGCATCGCCGAAGCGTCGAGGGTGGATTTTTCCGCCCACCCCGAGCTGATGAAGCGTCTGCTCGATGCCCTCAAGGCCGAGCTTCCCCGAGCCGTGCTCGGCGTGCGCCTCAAGAAGGATCTCGGGCGCGCCATCTCCTTCACCCGCGCGCTGTCCGGAACCCCCCATGCCGATGTGCGCGCGGTGTTCGAAGGAATTCAGAAAAAACACAGCAACGAAGAACTGGGAGCGGCCGCCGAGCAGGCGATCGAAGCCTGGAATGCGAAGGCCGGCCCGCAGGAACCCGTGGCGGCATCGACCCTGTCGGGCGATCTGGGCTTCTTTGGTTTGCCCATGTTGCTCCAGACCCTGGAGCAGGGAGCGACCACCGGGTGCCTCAGTCTGATCGATCGATCCGGCCAGCCCCTGGCCCAGGTGTGGCTGGACTCCGGAAAGATGGCGAAGGCATCCTTCCGCCGCCTCGAAAGCGAGTCGGCGCTTTACGAGATGCTGATCCGCCCGTTCCCGGGAACCTTCTCGTTCGTCCATCGCTCGGATGTGCCCGATCCTGGCCCCCAGGGACCGGTCTCGGTGACCAGCCTGGTTTTCGAGGGGATACGCCGCTATGACGAATGGAAGAAGGCGGCCGCGCTGGTCGGCGATCATGTGCACCTCTCGGCAACCGGAACTCCCAATCAGGTCGAGACCAGCGAGCCCCCCGACTTCGTGACCTCGCTTTGGAACGCGGCCACGCTGGGCGCCACCCCGGATGAATGTGAGTCCACCCTCCTTGCCGACTCCTACCGGATCCGGCGCCTGCTCTCGGCCTGGGTTGAGAATGGCGCGCTGCGACTGGCCTGACCGCACGCCCAAAACCGCGGGCCTTCAATACAGTCGCAGTTCGATGTCGCGCAACCATGAAGAGAGCCCCTGACGCCCGGCCAAAGCCCTGCACCTTTTGCGGCCCTAGCACTAGACTGGTTCATGCGCGGTTCACCCCGTACGGAGACGCGGGACCGGGTTCGACTTGAGCCATCGGGCAACGAACTCCGCGTGCGTCTCTCCCATGACTGGACGCTCCAGGATGGGCTTCCCCCGCTGACCCACGTGGAAGAGGCCTTGGACGCCGAGTCGCCCTCAGGCCTCGCGTTCCATACAACCGAGCTTGGGACCTGGGACAGCTCCCTCGTCACGTACCTCTACGGCGTCCACCGCCTTGCCCGGGAGCGGGACGTTCCCATCGACTTATCCGGTCTGCCCGACGGGGCACGACGGCTGCTGACCATGGCCGCCGCTCTACCGCCCCGCGAGGCGGACTACCGCGAAGAAGACGGCAGGCTCGGTGCCCGCGTGGGTCGAACGAGCTTCCGGGCTTGGGACACCGTCATCGACGCCGTCGAGTTCCTGGGCGAAACGACCATGGCATTGGGGGCCATGCTGGGAGGGCGCGCGCGCTACCGCCCGGTGGACCTCATGCTCTCCTTCCAGGCCGCGGGCGTCGGCGCCCTCGGAATCGTTGCTCTGATCAACTTCCTGATCGGCGGCGTGCTCGCCTTTGTCGGTGCGGCTCAACTCGGCCAGTTCGGGGCCACCCTGTACGTTGCGGATCTGGTCGCCATCGGCATGTGCCGGGAGCTGGGAGCGCTGATGACGGGCATTGTCATCGCCGGCCGCAGCGGGGCGTCTTTTGCAGCGGTGCTCGGAACCATGACGGTGAATGAGGAGGTGGACGCGATGGCGACGATGGGTCTGCGACCGATGGAGTTTCTCGTGCTGCCGCGGGTCGTGGCCTCGGCGTTGATGATGCCGGCGCTCGTCGCCTTCGCCGATTTGTTGGGCGTGCTCGGGGGTCTGTTCGTCGGGGTAGTCGTTCTGAACCTGGGCGCCGTCGAGTACCTGAGCCGAACCCAGGAGGTCCTGGCCTTGCGCCACGTGGTGATCGGCCTCGTCAAGGGTTTCGCTTTCGGCGGCATCGTGGCTCTGATCGGCTGCTACCACGGCCTACGTTGCGGTCGGAGCGCGGCTGCGGTCGGCGTCGCCACCACGAAGGCCGTGGTCAACGGAATCGTCATGCTGGTGGTGGCCGACGCGATCTTCACCGTGCTCCTGCACGCGGTGGGGCTGTGAGCGCAAAACCTGCGCAGGTCGAGGTTCGCGACCTCACCATGGTCTACGGCGAGACCGTCGTCCAGCGTGACTTGAGCTTTCGCGTCGAGCGCGGAGAGATCTTCGTGATCATGGGCGACAGCGGGTGCGGGAAGAGCACGCTGATGCGCCACATGATCGGGCTCCACCGGCCCCGATCCGGTGACGTGTACTACGGCGACGAACCCTTCTGGGGCGCTCAGGAGGCGCGACGAGAGGCGCTCAAGCGAAGGTTCGGCGTCTTGTATCAGGGTGCTGCTCTCTTCAGCTCCATGACCCTGGCCGAGAACGTGTCTCTCCCCGTGGTCGAATACGCCGGGCTGAACGCGCGCGATGCCTACGAGGTCGCGCGACTGAAGCTGGCGCTCGTGGGCCTCGCGGGCTTTGAGGAACACTATCCCTCCGAGATCAGCGGCGGCATGCGCAAGCGGGCCGGGCTGGCAAGGGCGATGGCTCTTGATCCCGAGATCTTGTATTTTGACGAGCCGTCGGCCGGGCTCGACCCGCTCAGCTCCAGACGGCTCGACGACCTGATTCTGCAACTGCGGGAAAGTGCGGGCACCACCATCGTTCTGGTGACTCACGAGTTGCCGAGCATTCTTGAGTTGGGAGACCGCGCCGTCTTTCTCGACGCGGAGCAAAATCAAATGATCGCCCAGGGTTCGCCGAGTGAGCTCAAGGACAGTTCCGTCGCGAAGGTCCGCGCGTTCATGAACCGGGAGCGCCTGTGAACCACCCAAGACGTGAGAGTTCGGGCTTTCCCGGTGACATACAATCGACGCGGCGTGAGGAAACACCCTTGAGGCAGGTGCTACGGTGAGCGCCAGGACTCACCCGCGGGCGGTCGGAGTGTTCGTGCTCGCGGCCATCGGACTTTTACTAGCCGCCGTGACTCTCCTCAGTTCCGGCGGGTGGTGGGTCGAAAAGCATCGGTTCGCGGTGTTCTTCCCGGGCTCGGTTCGAGGCTTGAACCCAGGGGCCACGGTTTCCTTTCGCGGTGTGGCAATCGGCGAGGTCGTCGAGGTCTCTGCCTTCCTGACCGGGAGGCCGAACCCTCCGTTCCAGATCGAAGTCGTCCTTGAGATCCGCGGGAACGTGGTTCAGGTGCCAGACGGCGTCAAGGGTCCGTTCGACGGCCTCCGGGGCCAGGCGTTTGCGGACGAACTCATTCGCCGCGGTGTGCGCGCGCGGATGCTCAGCGCCAGTCTCCTCACCGGCCAGCGCTACATCGAGGTGGACTTTCAGCGCACTCAGGAGGCTCGGCTGGCCGGTCTGAGCCAGCGCTATCCGGAGTTGCCCACCACACCGACAGCCCTTGAGCAGCTCGGAGAGCGGGCCGAAGAGTTCGCCGACAAGGTGGCCGAGTTGCCGCTGGCGCAAATGCTTGACGACGTGCGCGCGGTCATCGCCGGGATGCGTGAGACCTTCGATTCGAAGGAGTTGCGTAGCGCAATCACCACCACCGATCGCTCTATGAAGCAGCTCGAGCCGACCCTGGTTCAGGCCCGCGCCTCGATGAAGGATCTCGAGGCGCTGATCAAGACCATCAAGCAGGAGGCAACCTCGACCGGTCAGGCGGGGCGCGAGTCTCTGGACAGACTCAGCGAAACCCTCGATCGCGCGGACCAGGCGACTTCGACACTCGACGCAACATTGCGGGGCGGGGACGATGCGCGCATCGAGGCCATGCGAGTCCTGGCCGAGTTGAACCAGACTTTGCTCGTGCTACGGAATCTCGCCGAGTACGTCCAGACTCATCCCGAGGCGCTGGTGATCGGGAAGCAAGGGAAGAAGAAGGACAAATGATGATGCGGAATCGTGCCGTGCCCGTCGTGTGCGCTCTCCTACTCGGCCCGCTCTTCGGTTGTGTTTCCCTCAGGCGGACCGACGAGGCGCGCTTCTTCGTCCTGCGCGCCCAGGCGCTATTGGCCTCGGGCGACCTGAGCGAAGCTCGGATCGGCCTCGTGGGCCTTATGCCGGTGCGCCTTCCCGGCTACTTGAACCGGCCGCAGCTCGTGGTTCAAGACGGGCCAAACCAGGTGCTGGTCGACGAGTTCGTCCGCTGGGCCGAGCCTCTCGAACCCGCGTTGACTCGCGTCGTGGCCGAGAACCTGGCGACATTGCTCAGCGACCGGCAGGTTGTGCTCTCACCCTTCCCAGCCGGCGCCGCGCTGCATTGCCGGGTCGTGGTGGAGGTCGAGTCTTTCGCACCGCAAAAAAGCGGCGAGGTCCGACTTGAGGGACGCTGGACGCTCCTGGCCCCCGCGGACGCACGCGCTCTGGTTCGGAGAGAGTTCCGCTTGCGCCGGGGTCCCGTTCCCATGGGTGCGGGGGGCATGGTGGACGCGCAAGCAGGTACGGCCGCGATGAGCGGACTGTTGTTCGACCTCGCCGAGCAGATCGCGGAGGGGGTGCGGCAGGTCCAGGTGCCAGAGGGCAATCGACCCCATCCTCCGGCCATCAAGTAGCGTCTTCAGACGGGGAGATCGAAGCCGCCGCCGCTCTTGGGGGGCGCTTGGCCTTCCCCATGCACCGGGGCTAGCCTGCTCAGCATGCTCGACAAG
>CAZFQH010000277.1:0-288 GCA_964520805.1 uncultured Acidobacteriota bacterium
GAATTAAGACGGGTATCTGGTTTGCCTGGAGACTCGCCACCATCTCCGGCTCGAACCAGACGCCATGGGTGACCGCCACGACCGGCACACCATGATCGCGACCCAGACGCGCGAGGTCTTCAAGAGCAAACTTGAATGGCTGGAGGCCGACCATCGACCGATACGCGGGTGGAGTGCGATCGGCATCGCGCAGAAAGGTTTCCGCCGAGGCCTCCCTCGGGGCCGCGGTCAATCCGATCCCGACGCCGCCGTCGGGCGGACGCCGGGCCACTCGGGCCCGTATGAAGT
>CAZFQH010000277.1:298-6083 GCA_964520805.1 uncultured Acidobacteriota bacterium
AGGAGCGGTGGAGCGTCCATGGATCGACTTCGCTCCACAGGAAGTTCGGGAGATCGAGGTCGTTGCCCACGATTTCGATGAGCACCAGGTCGGGCCGCAGGCCTGCGAAGCGGGCCCCGAGGATCTCGACCTCCATCACGGTGTTGAAGCCCGGCACTCCGAGATTCACCGTCTCGACCTTGCGCCCGTCGGCCACGGTCGGCATTAAGCCAGGGAGACGAGCGAGGTAAGTCTCCTCATCGGACACACCCTGCCCGAACAGGTACGAATCACCGATGCCCACGATCCTGAACGTCGATGACGGCTTCGGCCGCGTTACATCCGGGCCGCGATGCGCTGCGTCTGAGGTGGTGAGGCGGGCTCCACTGAATATCACGTCCAGGCGTGGCCGAAGTTCGTAGACGATTCGCGGGTTCCCTGACTTTCGGATGATCTGGCCCAGAGTCGCGGTCGACCGCGGAGCAGGGCCGAAGACCCCGTCAAGGTCGCGGGACATACGTCCTTCGGAGCGTTCTTGACGCACCGCGACAAATCGCGCGCCCCCTTCGAGAGCGAAGAGGCCCAGCAAGGTTCCGAACCCGGTCAGAAGCAAGACGGGCATCGGTCCACGGAGGCGCGTCATCGGGGTGGGAGTCTAATGGTGTCATTTACGGTTGAGGCAGCGTGCGGGGCTACACTCGAAAGCCATGAATCCACAAGCCCGCCGCCTCCTCTCGGTCGTTGCTCTAGCCATTCTGGCGGCCTGTGCGACCAACCCCGCGACCGGGAAACGCCAGCTCATGTTGGTCAGCGAGGGTCAGGAAGCCGCGATGGGGTTGGAGGCGGATAAACAGTTCCACGGCCTCTACGGTGACTACGAAGACAAGGGCCTGCAAAGCTATGTGGAATCCGTGGCGCGGCCCCTTGCCGCAGTCTCGGAGCGACCATCGCTTCCCTGGACGTTCCGCGTCGTGGACGACCCTCAAGTGAACGCCTTCGCCCTGCCCGGCGGCTACATCTACGTGACCCGCGGCATCCTCGCCCACATGAACTCGGAAGCGGAACTCGCGGGCGTCCTCGGACATGAGATCGGTCACGTGACCGCCCGTCATTCGGCGAGTGCTCAAAGCAAGCAGATGCTGGGTATGGTCGGTCTGGGGGTCGGCATGATCCTGTCGCCGACCCTCCGTCGGGGCGGCGACACTCTCAGCTCGGCTCTCGGACTCGTCTTCTTGAAATTCGGCCGTGATCAGGAAAGCCAGTCGGACGAACTTGGGCTTCGCTACATCGTCAAGAAGGACTACAGCCCCGAAGGCATGATGGATGTTTTCCGGACCCTTGATGGAGTGTCGACCGCAGCCGGCGGCGACCGGTTGCCCAACTGGCTCTCCACGCACCCGGCGCCTCCGAATCGGCTGGCGGATATCAAACGGAAGATCCAGGAGCAGGGGGCTCAGGGGTCGCGGGTTGGGCGGGCGGAGTTCATCCGGCGGCTGGATGGCCTGATGTTTGGCGAAAATCCTCGCGAGGGCTTCTTCCGCGAGCAGACGTTCATTCACCCGGACATGGCGTTCCGGATGACGTTTCCGCAAGGCTGGGCGACCCAGAACGAGAAGCAGGGCGTGTCCTCGATGTCTTCGAACAAAGACGCGCTGCTGCAATTGACCCTCGCTTCGGGCGAGCCGCAAAATGCGGCCCAGGACTTCGCCCGCCAGGAGGGCGTCTCGGCTGGTCAGATCGAGCGGGGAGACGTGAATGGGTTTCCCGCATCTTCCCTTCAGTTCCAGGCGACCGACCCGCAAAACGGCGTCCTCCAGGGTGTCGTTACTTTCCTTAAACACGACGGCAAGACCTTCCAGCTTCTTGGCTACACCACCGAGGCTCGGTACCAGAACTACAAGTCCGCCTTTACCGGCTGGATTCGCAGCTTCGAACGCCTCACCGATTCAAGTCTTCTCGCGGTTCAGCCGATGCGACTGAAGATCGAGACCCTTCGTTCCGCCTCGACCATCTCCAGTTTGGCCTCCTCGTGGAACTCACCGGTCAAGGCCGAGTCGCTGGCGTTGATCAACGGTGTGGCCCTGAACCAGTCGATTCCCGCGGGCACCCTCGTGAAGAGGGTGGTTGGCGAGAAGGTTCAGTAACCGGTTCGGAAAGGGAGTCTGACCATGGATCTGGGACTCAAAGGACGAGCCGCCGCGGTAGCGGCCGGATCGCGCGGACTGGGCCGGGCCACCGCTCTGGCCCTGGCTCGCGAGGGTTGCTCAGTGGCGATCTGCGGACGTGATCCGAAGCAGATCCGCGCGTCGGCCGACTTCATCGAGCGAGAGACGGGTGGGCGCGTGCTCGCGGTGACCGCCGACGTGACTTCGCGTCCGGACTGTGAGCGATTTATTGGCGAGACCTTTGGCGCTTTCGGGCGTCTCGACATTCTGGTCACCAACACCGGCGGTCCCCCTGCCGGGAACTTCGAAACGACCGGCGCCGCGGAGTGGGACAAGGCCTACCAGGGCCTGCTCGGGAATGTCATTCACCTGGTGCGGGCGGCGACGCCCCATATGAAACAGGCGAAGTGGGGGAGGATCGTCAACATCGCTTCCTTGTCGGTGAAGCAACCCATCGACAATCTGATCCTGTCGAATACTTTCCGGCCCGCGATCGCGGGCTTTTCGAAGTCGCTATCGAAGGAACTTGGTCCCTTCGGGATCCTCGTGAACACGCTCTGCCCAGGCTACACGCGTACCGATCGGCTCGAGGAATTAGCCGAGAGCCGGGTGAAGTCCGCCGGGATCACGAAGGACGAGTACTACGAGTCGCTCGCGAAGAACGTGCCGCTCGGGCGCGTGGCCGAACCCGAGGAGTTCGCGAGCGTCGCGGCGTTCCTCTGCTCGGAGCGGGCTTCGTATATCTCCGGCATCGCTCTGGCCGTGGACGGCGGTGCGAGCGTGGGGTTGGCCTGACCGCAGGGCCCCCACCTTTCGGCGGGCGCAGGCACCGCAAGGGCACCCCTACAATCACGGCGGGTCGACTACCTCGGGCCGTTGGCCCAGGGCTTCAAAACCGCATACAGCGCGGCCATGATCGGCGTTGCGAGGCCGTGCTTCTCACCAAGGCGCACCGCGAAACCGAGGAGGCCATCGACTTCTATCTTCTTGCCCTGCTGCAAGTCTATGAGCAGTGAGGAGCGAGTCTCCGGTTCGAGGGAGCCGATGTAGGCCTCGAGCTTCTGCATCGAATCCGCCGGAAGTGCTACCCCGTCGGCCGCGCCGATCGCGTGCATTTCGCGGGCGGCGGCGAGGAAGCACCGGCGTGTTTCGGGGTCGGCCCACAACGGGCCGATGGGGAGGCGGGCGCTGCCCGTGAACGCCGCGAAGGGAGCCAGGTAGGTGTACTTGGTCCACAGCGGAATGCGACCGTCTGCATGAGGCTCTGAAATGATGTCCGCGGCCACGAAAGCCTCGTGCAGCGCCTTCACGCGCGGCGACAGATCGGAGGCGATGTGGAAGACTTCGCCGAACGCGATCCTGCGGTGCGCGCCGGTCTGGACGATACGGCCCGGGTCGACGAGTGCGGTCGCCACGTAGGTCGGGCCGGCGAGGACCCTGGCCTCGCCCACCGCGTCCGCGAGGGCGTACGGGCTCGAGACGCCGTTCTGCAGGCTTAGAACGTAGGCCTCGGGCGACCCCTGGTCGAGAAGACGCTTGACCAGGGGGATGGCGGTGGCGTTGTCGTAGGTCTTTGTGGCGAGCAGGACCACGTCGGTGTCAAGCACAGTATCCGCCGTCTCTTCGGCGCGGGGATGAACGTGGAAGTCGCCCAGCTCTGGGCTCTCAACGGTCAGGCCCTTCTCGCGCAAAGCGGTGAGGTTCTTACCGCGGGCGATCAGCGTGACGTCGTGCCCGGCACGTTGGAGCTTGGCTCCGTAATACCCGCCAACCGCCCCTGAACCAACGACTGCAATTCGCATGAGCCCATTCTCTCAGGCGCCGTTGGCTGGTTGGGAGGCGTCAACGCTTCAAGCCGAGAGGTCGCAACTAGTCGATGACAAACGTGACGAGCATGTTGACCTGGTACGAGACGATCTTGCCCTTCTTGATTTCAGCTTTCTGTTCTTTGATCCAGGCTGATGTCACGCCGCGAAGGGTTTTGGCGGCGCGGTTGATGCCGACCTGAAGGGCATCCTCGAAGCTCTTTTCGGAACGGGCAGTGATCTCGGTGACGCGGGCGACTGAACTCATGAGTGTGACTCCTTGTTGATGGTTGAGCCCGCAGCCGGGTGTGTCCCGGGCGGGGCCTTCCGGGGATGATTGTAGAGCCACGCGTTGGCCCGCTATGTTCGCCTCCGCACGGAATGAGGGCGGGCCCCATCCGGCACCCAAGATCTGGACGGCGGTCGAGCGGACAACCACCACGGATCGCGGATTCTGATCCTCGCAGTTCTGGCCAGCGATCCTTGACGTCTCCTCGCGGCCCACATATAGTCCGCCCGCTTCGGCGTGACGCCTTGCGCGCTTCCACGGGCGAGACCGAAAACTCCGCGGCCGACATTTCCAAACCAGCCCCTCCAACCTCAAAAAAAAGATGACGCCCACCGCAGTCACCTCCAGTCTCCCGGCCTATTTCCCGGTTGTAATGCTCTTTCTGGCCGCCACCGGCTTCGCCCTTTTCAATGTCATCCTGTCCTACCTGCTCGGCCGCCCGCGGCCGAATCCGGCCAAGAACTCGGTCTACGAGTGCGGCGTCCCTTCTGTGGCGAAGCTTTCGGAACGGTTTCCCATCAAGTTCTACCTTGTCGCCATGCTCTTCATCCTGTTTGACGTGGATGCGGCTTTCCTCTACCCGTGGGCTCTCGTTTTCAAGGAACTCGGAATGTTCGGGTTCGTCGAGATGATGGTGTTCATGGGTTTGCTCGGTTCGGGCTTCGCCTACGCATGGAAATCGGGCGCCCTCGAGTGGTAGCTAGAAACTTCAGCGGCGTTCCCCCCCGAGCCGAATAGAGCCAGAACCTTCATGCCCTTCACCGCAGACAATCGCCGAAAGCTCGACGCCACAATCGGGATGTATCCGATCAAGCGTTCGGCGTTGCTTCCGGCCCTGCGCCTGGCTCAAGAACAGGATGGGTACATCAGCCCCGAGGCCATGGCGGAGATCGCATTAATCCTCGGCCTGTCCACGGCCCAGGTCCACGACACCGCCAGCTTCTACACGATGTTCTCCCTCAAGCTGGAAGGGAAGACGCTGATCGAAGTGTGCACCACACTTTCGTGCGCTCTAGGCGGATCTGAAGGCCTGATGAACCGGACCTGCTCCAAACTCGGCATCAGGCCGGGGGAGACGACCGCGGACTTCAAGTTCACGGTGAAGCCGGTCGAGTGCCTCGCGGCCTGCGGAGGCGCTCCGGCGGTGCAGGTGAACGGCGAATGGCTTGAGAACGCCACCGACCAGGACATGGACCGAGTCCTTGCCGGGGAAACGGTCTACAAGCCGTTCGAGTGGCCGAAGAGTCCGGGAGAGCCTCTTCTTTTTAAGAATGTCTGGACCAAAGGGTCCCAGTCAATAGACGTCTACAAGAAGAGCGGCGGCTACGCGAATCTCAAGAAGTACCTCGAGATGGTGCCGGAGGAGATCACCGACCAGGTGAAGAAGTCGGGCCTCCGCGGTCGCGGGGGAGCGGGCTTTCCCACGGGTCTCAAGTGGACTTTCCTGCCGAAGGATTCGCCGAAGCCCCGCTACCTGTGCGTCAACGCCGACGAATCCGAGCCGGGGACTTACAAGGATCGAGTCATCATCGAGAAGGATCCACATC
>CAZFQH010000278.1:0-6080 GCA_964520805.1 uncultured Acidobacteriota bacterium
CACCCCGACTCCGCGGCCCGCTCTGACGCCCACGGCGGTCCCGAGTCCGACCAGCGCGCCCCTGCGCAACCGCGACGGCAGCTACGCGACCGCCCGCCAGCTGGGCCTGGGCGCGCGACGGATCGCCCTGGACGCGGGTCACGGTGGTCACGATCCGGGAGCTATCGGCCGCGGTGGCACCCAGGAGAAGGACATCACCCTCGCCATCGTCCTGAAGCTGGAGAAGCTGCTGCGTACCGAACTCGGCGCGGATGTGGTCATGACCCGCGACAGCGATGTCTTCATCCCTCTCGAGGAGCGGACCGCCATCGCGAACGCTTCGGGCGCCGACCTGTTCCTGTCCGTGCACATCAACAGCGCGCGGAATCGAACTGGTAGGGGTCTTGAGACCTACTACCTGAGCTTCGCGAAAAACGCGGCGGCCGAGGAATTGGCGGCGAGAGAAAACGCGATCTCTCAGGCCACGATGAAGGACTTGAACAACCTGGTGAAGGCCATCACCACCAACAGCAAAATCGACGAGAGCCGCGACTTCGCGGGGATCATCCAGCGGAGCAACATCGACATCCTGTCCACGAAGTTCAACGGCGTACTGGACCGGGGAGTTCACACCGCGCCGTTCTACGTCCTCATCGGCGCCAACATGCCGAGCATCCTCACCGAGGTGGGCTTCATCTCCAACCCGGATGAAGAGCGATGGCTGAAGTCTGACGAGTACCAGCAGAAGCTCGCGGAGGCCCTGCTCGAAGGGGTCCGGTCTTACCTCGGCCAACTGAACCGGGGTCAGACCAGCAGGCTCGGCAGCCGCGACGGGCTGAGAGTGCCCGCTCGCGGCCGGAAGAAGTAGTGGGCGCTTCACCGCCGAACCGCAAGCGCCCACTAAGCTTGGGATCGTGATCTCCCAGGCCGCCTTGAGCCCGACCTCTTCGAGCCCCCTGGCCTCGCCCGCGCCATCGTCAACGACGACGACCACGGCGACGACTGCCACGCCGAATTCCGCGTCTGCAACCCCGCGTCCCACCCGAGCTCCGGTGCCGACACCTTCCTTAAGACCCGGAGAGACCATCACGTGGATCAAGCTCGAGCGTCCGCGCTTCGCGCTCGGCGAGATTCTGGTTTCTTCATTCACCATCGTGGGCGTGGTCATGGCCATCGCGATCTCCGCGGGTCTCATCCTCGGCCACCTGAAATCGAAACGTGGAAACGCCCACGGCTCCGGAGGCCTCGGCCTGCGCTAGTCTCGCGTTGCGTTATTCTGGTTGACATCGAATAACGCAGTGCGTTATGGTGGCGGGGTCTCATGAACCGCCTCATCACTCGCCACCAGAACCGCAAGCTCTACGACCCCACGGCGAAGAGGTACGTTTCCCTCGCCGACCTCGTCGACCTGGTGGTGGCCGGTGATTCCGTGCGAGTGGTCGAACATCCAGGAGGCGAAGACGCCACCACCCGGATCCTTGCCCAGGCCCTCGTCGACCTCGTGAAACGGCGCGCTCCGTCCCTGCCCGCAGGTCTCATGGAAACCCTGCTCCGACTCGCAGGCTCCGCCCGGCTCACCGAGGCCGCGCCGATCGCCCCCGTCAAAGGACTCGCCGAACGCGCGCGCCACGAGGCCGAGGCCATCGCCACTCGCCTGGTTTCCCGCGGACGCCTCGGCATCGAAGAAGCCCTGCACCTTCGCAAGGAGGTGGAGGATGCCATCCACCGCGGGGTCGCCGCGGCCGGCGCCGCCACGCGAAAACCCATCGATGCCCTGCGCCCGGGCCACGCGGTTCGCACCATCGGGGGCCTCGCTCGCGAACTCAAGGCCCTCGAAACCATCGTCGCCAAACCCACGCTGAATCAGGCCTCCCCGAGGCCCGAGGAAGCGGCACGAAAACGCCGCCCCACTTCCCCAAACCGCCCGTCTCTCAAACCCTAAGGAGTCAAACCACATGTCCGCCAACACCAAACGTTCCACTCGCAAGACCGCCGCCAAAGCAGCACCCGCACAAAGCCCCGTCCAGGTTCTCAAAGACGCCCCCAAGATCGCCGAAGCCCGGGTGAAGGCGTTGATCGAGAGCGGCAAGCCCGCCCTTGAGCGCGCTCAGGCCATGGTCAGCGAAACCGGCCGCAACCTCGAGAAGCAGTCCAAGGCGATCCGCAAGGACATCGCCCACCGCGTGGCCGATATCGGAACCCGGGTCGAGAAGGAGAGAAAGAACGTCGGCCGCCGCGTCGAAGGCGTGGTCAAGACAACCCTCGCCTCCCTGAACATCCCCACCCGCTCCGAGATCAACCTGCTGGCCAAGCGCGTCGAAGAGTTGTCGCGCAAAATCGATAGTCTGAAGCGCCGCTAGCCCTCCGCTAGCACCCAATGAGGGCAGTTTCCGCATAGGCTCAGGACTCGCGATGAAATCGGCCCCGAAAGCCCGGAAGCGGAAATCGAAGGTCGCCCTCGTCTGCGCAGGCGGCGGGGTGACCGGCGCCCTCTACGAGATTGGGTGTCTCAAAGCCCTCGACGAAACCCTCGATCTCGACCTCACCCGGCTCGACTGCTACGTCGGGGTGAGCGGTGGAGCCTTCGTGGCTTCCCTGCTCGCCTCAGGCTTCGGGCCGGGCGAGATCTACCGGGAGATCACCACCGGAGGGGCCAGCCCCTTTGGAGTGCCCGCGGCCGCGATCTTCCGGCTGGGCGTGGCCGAGTACGCGCGTCGTGCCCTGCGGCTGCCGGGCGCCGCATTCAAGGCCGCGAAAGCGATGTTTTCTGGAGATACCGCCTCGCCCCACGACGTCCTCCTTCCCTTCCTGGAAGTAATTCCCCCGGGCTTCCTCAACAACTCCGGGGTCGAGGAGTTCCTGCGACACCTGTTCGAGCGATTCGGCAAGACCAACGACTTCGACGAGCTCCACACCCCGCTGCGCATCGTGGCCGTGGATCTGGACCGCGGCGAAACCGTGGCCTTTGGAGATCGGAAACACCGCGACGTCACGATCTCACAAGCCGTACAGGCCTCCACCGCGCTCCCCGGCCTGTATCGCCCGGTGCACCTCAATGGCAGGGACTACGTTGATGGCGGCGTCACCAAGACCGCCCACATCAACCTCGCCATCCGCGATGGCGCCAACCTCATCATCTGCATCAATCCGCTGGTGCCAATCCTGAACGGGGGGGCGCGCAGTTCGCTTGGCCCCCTCTCAAGCCACGGCGTTGACACGGTCCTCGGCCAGGTCCTCCGCATTCTCCTGCATGGCCGCTTCGAGTACGGTATGGACCGTTATCGGACGGAACACCCCGAGGTCGACATCCTCCTGATTCAGCCGACTCGTGACGACCTCACCATGTTCCGCTACGACATCATGCGGTACAGCG
Source organism: uncultured Acidobacteriota bacterium (assembly GCA_964520805.1). Taxonomy (GTDB): domain Bacteria; phylum Acidobacteriota; class Vicinamibacteria; order Fen-336; family JAGNNV01; genus JAGNNV01. The sequence goes on from CAZFQH010000278.1 coordinate 3,353, forward strand.
CGCGCAAGGCGCTCACCCGCCACGGGCGAATGTCGGCCCTCGAAACGCTGCGCGACAAGAAGGGCAAGGTCGCAAAGACCCTGGCCCGTCACGGCGTTCACTTCAAGCACGCACCGACGCTGAACCGCCTCCCCGAACGTCCGGCCGAGGAGCACAAGGCTCAAAGCGCTCAGGCCCTGGCCGCCGCCCTCGACGTCCTCGACCGCTCACTCTCGGCGGCTCGTTAGCCGAACCAAATGGAACGTCGGCGGGAGAGGCGACCGTCGATGATCGTCTGAATCTGCTGGCGGACCTGCTCAGAAAGACGGTTCACCAGAATCGGGTCGTCCGCGGCTTCTTTCGGATATCGCGACAGATCGAGAGGCTCGCCGAAATCTATCGACCATTTGGTGGGGAAAGGAATCGTCCCGAGCAGCCCCAGCCAGGGGAAGGTCGGCGTGAGAGGGAAATACGGCAGCCCAAACGGCCGGCCTATGAAGTTCGCCTGCGCCAGGTTCGGATGAATCTCCTCGGCACCCACCACCGCGGTAGGGACGATGGTCGCCCCGGTCTTGAGGGCGATACGCACGAAGCCGCCGCGCCCGAACCGCGCCAGTTTGTAACGATTCTTGAAGGGCTTCCCCACGCCCTTCACCCCTTCGGGGAACACTCCCACCAGCTCGCCGCGCTCCAGGATCCGAATGGCGTTCTCGGGGTTGGCCCGAATCGCTCCACTACGCGCGAGAAGCGGGGCCAGGAAGGGCAGCAGGGCGAACATGTCGAGCGCCAGCATGCGGCAATGGCGGCGGGCCGGGTGTTCATGGCGCAGAGCCACGTTGATCATGGGCCCATCCCACGGCAGGACGCCCGAGTGATTGGCGACCACGAGGGTGGGGCCCGTACCAGGGACCCGTTCGATGCCCGTGGTCTCGACCCGCCACCACACGGTGTAGAGGAACTCCAGAAAGGGTCGGATGGTTTCGGTGAACTTGGGGTCGTAGCCGAACTCGTCGGTTTCCTCCGAGTGCCAGGCGAAGTGCGCAGCGGCGAGCAGCCGCGCCACGCGGTCCCAGGACAGACTTCCGACCCCTTGCGCGAAGAAGCGCGTGAGTTCGATCGCGAGACCTTCCGGGACCCGCGAGGTATTTTCGACGGTGCGGAGTTTGGCCTCGAGTTCCTCGATCCGGCGCTTCAGTTCTTCCTTTTCCTGGACGCCCGCCGCCTTGCCCCGCCGCGACCGCGCGGCCCGAGCCGCCCTGGTCTCGAAGGGCAGGACCCGGGCCCGCGGAGCGGCGGTCATCGCACGCCCCTGGCAGAAGAGGCCACGTTCTCCGTCACAGCGGCGCCACCGGACGCATCGTGGCCGGTTTCCGGGGAAGGATGGCGATAAGCGATATAGGTGTCGAGCGACTCGCGACTGGAATGCCGGGCAACAAAGCCTAACTGGCGCTCGGCCTTCCCCCCATCGGCGATGCAGGGATACCGGACGTAGTCGATGAAACCCGCCGGTGCTTCGACAAGTCCAGTGGCATACAGAGCATCGACCGCCCAATACGCGGCAAGGTGGGGCACCGGCGCCGGGACTTTCCCGGAGAGATGGATCCCCGTAGACAGAGGGAGGACGCTGCGCGGGACAATGTTGTAGGCCCCGCGAGCGTCCGAGAAGGTGGCGCGCATCAAAGCATCTTCGGCATCGTCGGGGTGGAGCAGCTGGAGCAATGGGTCGTAGCCCAGGAGGGTCGGCACCACCCGGCGGTCGAAGATCCGGCTATAGAACGTCCGAACATTCGGACCCAGGAGCGGGGCGAAACGCAGAACCCGCACCGCCATCTCCGGATACCTTCGGGCGAACGAGGCCGCGTGTTCCTCGGCCTCCACCTTGTCCCGCAACCAGCCCAGAGGCTCGCGTCCGGGCAGCGGCGTCTCTTCTCGGATCAACGCCGGATTCTGGCCCCGGGCGCCGTAGACAAAGGTGAACGAGCGCATGACGAAGTTCTTCACGCCGGCGGCTGCGGCCGCCGCGAGCACGGCCAGGGTTCCAATCGACTCCAGTTCGTGGGCGTTGGTGGTATCACGGCGCGGGCTCGTGAAGAACGCCATGTGAACCACGGTTTCGATGCCATCCGCCTTGAGCAGATCGAGCATGGCCTGATCGGCGGCGGGCTCGGTCAGGTCCACGCGGCGGAAGTGGATGGAGCCTTCGGAAACCGACGGCTCCGCGACATCGATCACCACGATGTCATCGCCATGACCCTCGCGGATGAGGCGACGAAGAAAACGTTCTCCCAGGAACGAAGAGGCACCGGTGATCGCGATTCGACCCATATCTGGCTCCGGTGCGAGACGCGTCCGGATCAGGCCTTCTTAGCGACGGTTCGCGCCCGAGACTTCGAGCGACGCGCGGCAGGCTTGGCGTTAAGTGCTTCGATCGCCCCTTTCAATTCGGCCACCTGCATCTCCAGCCCGTCCACCCGCGCCTTCAGTCCCCGGAACTCGCTTCGGGTCTGCACATTCATCCGCTTCAGCGCAGTTGCGAATCCGGCGTCCATCTTGCTTTTGCCCACCATGGCCGCCTCAAAGGCCTTGGCCACCGCGGGCTTTTCAAGGAGCTTTCCGGACATGTTCTGGAAAATCTCCTCGCCCTTTTTGAGCACGTCGACAAAAACCTGCTGAGCCATGGTGTTCACTCCTATCCGATTTTGCTGACCGGGGCTTTGCTGACCGGGGCCCGGCGACGCGCGCGCGCGCG
>CAZFQH010000279.1:0-6079 GCA_964520805.1 uncultured Acidobacteriota bacterium
GGGCCCCAGGCTCACCCGTCTGAGCCAGGCTCATCTGGCCACCCTGCACTTCGTGCCCTGGGCCCTCGCCTTCGCCCTTCGCTACCTTCGGGAAGGACGACGCCTTGACCTTCTCGCCACTCTCGCGTTGTTCACGCTACAGGCTTTGACCAGCGGTCATGGCGGCCTGTTCCTCGCACTCTCCCTGTCGCTTATTTTCGGCGGTGCGCTTTTGTTCCGAACACTCCCGCCGGGAAAGGTGATTCGAGATTGTGGCTTCGCCGGACTTCTGATCCTCCTGGTCAACGTCCCCTTCGTGATCCCGTACTACGAGGTTCGACAGCAGGTCGGTCTCACGCGGATCATCGACGACGCGAAAGGGTATGCGCCGTCCGTCGGGAGCTTCCTGCTTTCGCCGACTCGCGTGCAGACGTTCCTCACCGCGGGGATCGACTCCCTGCGCCCGACCCTTGACTCCGCGAACACCGCCCTCTTCCCGGGTTTCGTGTTCCTGGCCCTTGCCGGCATCGGGGTTCTCACGCTTTCGCGCCGCGAGGGGCGCACCGCGGCCGCACTTTCCATGGCGGTGCTGGCGGGAGTCACGCTATGGCTTGCCCTTGGCCCTTCATTCGGCCTCTACCGCCTGGGCTACGCGCTCATTCCGGGCTTCGACCTCATCCGCGTGCCGTCGAGATTCTTTCTGGTGACCCTCACGGCCATGGCCGCCCTCGCTGCCATTGGCCTCGATCGGATCCGGCGGCCGGGAATCACCTGGGCGCTGATTGTGGTCGCGATTCTCGAGTGCGTCCCCGTCCCCTGGGACTCACCTCGCGACCCCATCGTCACTCCGCCGATCGATGTGTGGCTCGCCTCTCAACCGAAGCCTTTCCGGGTCGTGGAGTTGCCCATTCCCCAACCGGGCCACTCGGTTCGCCAGGCGCGCTTTCATTCTGAATACATGATCCACGGGGCCGCTCACTGGCAGCCGATGGTGAACGGCTACTCCAGTCTGGTCCCGCCGCGTCACGAAAAGCTCTTCGCCGAGCTTCACGAGTTCCCCACCGAGGATGGCGTCTCGGAACTCGAACGCCTCGGTGTTTCGTACGTGATCGTCCACACCGACCAATACCAGCCGGATCGGTGGGCGGAAAAAGAGGCGCAACTCGACGCGTTTGGCGACCGGATCCGCCTGCTACGCGTGATCGGAGAAGGCCGGGCTTACGAGGTTGGTAGTGGCCGGACGGGGTTGCTTCGTCCCCCAAAGGGGAGGCTTCGCGCTGGCCCAAGGCCAGGCTTCGCGCTCGCGCCTACCGCACGGACTGGCTCCTCGCAATGACGCGAGGTCAAAGGGGCTGGGTAGTGTGGTTAGGTACAGGACGGACTGGCTCAAAATGACGCGAGGTCAAGGGGCTGGGTAGTGTGGGTTCGAAGGACGCGAGATCTCGGGGGGGGTCGGTCCGGCACCCTAACAGGTTCGGCTCATTGGGCCTCTCGTCATTGCGAGGGCGCGTTTCGTCCGTAATCGCCCGAAGCAACCCCGACCGCAGACCCAGGCCCTCTACACCAGCAGGTGCTTCACGCCCTCGCGTTCTTCGTTGAGTTCGTTCAGCGTAAGCGTCATCCGCTCGCGGGAGAACGCGTCGATTTCGAGGCCGGTCACAATCTCGATCTTCCCGTCCTTCGTGGTGCAGGGGAAGCCGTAAACCGTGCCGGGGGGAATCTCGTAGCTGCCATCCGACGGGAGGCCCATCGTCACCCACTCACCGTTCGAACCGAGGACCCAGTCATGGACGTGGTCGATCGCCGCGTTCGCGGCCGAGGCGGCCGACGAGAGACCGCGCGCTTCGATGATGGCCGCGCCGCGCTTCGCCACGGTGGGAATGAAGCTGTCCTTGTTCCACGTCTCTTCGCCAATGCTGTCTTTTACCGACGCGCCGTCGATCGTCGCGAAACGGTAGTCGGGATACTGGGTAGCCGAGTGGTTTCCCCACACCACCATCTTCTTGATCGACGCCACTGCCTTGCCGGTCTTCGCGGCGAGCTGCGACAGCGCGCGGTTGTGATCCAGACGAAGCATCGCGGTGAAACATGAAGGGTCGAGCCCGGGCGCCGACTTCATGGCGATGTAAGCATTGGTGTTGGCGGGGTTGCCGACCACGAGGATTTTCACCGATCGCCTGGCCACCGCGTCCAGAGCCTTGCCCTGTACCGTGAAAATCGCGGCATTGGCGGCCAGAAGATCGCCCCGTTCCATTCCCTTGCTGCGCGGGCGGGCGCCCACGAGCAGGGCCACATCGGCATCCTTGAAGGCCACGTTGGGGTCATCGGTCTGGACGATCCCGGCGAGCAACGGGAAGGCGCAATCGTCGAGTTCCATGGCGACGCCCTTGAGCGCGCCGAGAGCAGGCGTCACCTCCAGGAGTTGCAGGATCACCGGCTGATCCTTGCCCAGCATGTCGCCGGCGGCGATACGGAAAAGGAGGCTGTAGCCAATCTGGCCGGCGGCTCCGGTAACGGCGACGCGAACGGGGGTCTTGCTCATGACGATTTCGTTCCTGTTTGTAGGGGCGGCCCTTGTGGCCGCCCGTGAAGGTTGTGGGGGCGGCCCTGGTGGGGCCGCCTGCGGGGATTGTAGGACCGCCGGCGCCGCGGTCGCCCGAGAGTCCAGCGGGCGGGGCATGCCCCGCCCCTACGGCAGGTTTGAAATTATGGCGTCGGCGAAGCCGGAGCACTTCACTTCGGTCGGGTTCTCCATCATGCGCGCGAAGTCGTAGGTCACGCGTTTCTGGTCGATCGACTTCTCGATGCCCGCTTCGATCGCTTCTGCAGCCTCCACCCAGCCCAGGTAGCGAAGCATCATGCAGCCGGAGAGGATGACCGAACCCGGGTTCACTTTGTCGAGGTCGGCGTACTTCGGCGCGGTGCCGTGGGTCGCCTCGAAGATGGCGTGGCCGGTTTCGTAGTTGATGTTGCCGCCCGGCGCGATACCGATGCCGCCCACCTGCGCCGCGAGCGCGTCCGAGAGGTAGTCGCCATTCAGGTTAGGAGTGGCGATGACCTCGAACTCCTTCGGACGCGTGAGCACCTGTTGAAGCGTGATGTCCGCGATCGAGTCCTTGATGAGGATCTTCGACTTCCACTGGCTATTGCCATGCGTCGGCTGAAGGGCGAGAGCAACATTGACCTCGGCTACGAGCTCCGCCTGCTGCGTCGCCACCATCATGTCGTAGCCGGGCTCGATCATCTTGGCGTTTGCTTCGGGGGTGAGGTTCGGATTCTTCTCGACGTTTCCGAGAATCCAGGACTCGCGCTCCGTCACCACCTCGGCGCGGAACTCCCGGGCCGCCACCGCGTAGGCCCAATCGCGGAAAGCGCCTTCGGTGAACTTCATGATGTTGCCCTTGTGAACGATCGTGACGCTCTTGCGCTTGAACTGAATCGCGTACTTGATCGCGGCGCGGACCAGGCGTTCAGTGCCTTCACGCGAGATGACCTTGATGCCGACGCCGGAGGTCTCAGGGAACCGGATCTTCTTCACGTTCATCTCAGTCTGAAGCCACTCGACCACCTTCTTCGCCTCGGGGGACCCTTCCGCCCACTCGATACCGGCGTAGATGTCTTCGGTGTTCTCACGGAAGATGACCATGTCGACATCCTGCGGCTTCTTCACCGGGGTGGGAACCCCCTTGAAGAAACGCACCGGACGCAGGCACGTGTAGAGATCCAGTTCCTGCCGAAGCGCCACGTTCAGCGAACGGATGCCGCCGCCGACGGGGGTGGTGAGGGGGCCCTTGATGCCGACAAGGTACTGGCGGAAGTCGGTGAGAGTCTGAGCCGGCATCCACTCTTTGGTGGCGTTGAAGGCCTTCTCCCCGGCCAGAACCTCGTGCCACACGATCTTCCGCTTGCCTCCGTAGCACTTCGCAACCGCCGCGTCGAAGACCCGCACCGAGGCGCGCCAGATGTCGCGGCCCGTGCCATCGCCCTCAACGAAGGGAATGATGGGGTCGTCGGGAACGCTGAGGACGCCGTTTGCGATGGTGATCTTGGAGCCTTGCGACATGGGTGCCTGTTTCTTCCTTGGGTATTGAGAGCTCGCCGAGAGGGGCGGCCGAGGCCGAGGCCTTGGGGTGGGCGTTTCGTGTGGAATGAGGATTTTAACCGAGCGGCGGACCGAAAACGGCGTGGTTCAAATGGCCCATTCGAGCCCCCGTCTGGGAGAATGCATCGAACGAACACCACCAGGGAGACTCAAAAGACTTGAAAGACGATCTGCGCCTCCTGATCACGGTCGAGGGAGAACCCGCCCGTCATCTGCCCCTCCCCGACGGCGATCATCACGTTGGGAGATCCTCCGAGAACGAGATCCCCGTCTCGCATCCCAGTCTGTCGCGCCGGCATGCCGTGGTGCGGGTGGCGTTTGGCGTGGTGACGATTAGCGATCTGGATAGTCGAAACGGAACGTTCCTCGGGGAAAAGCGGATCCGCGAAATCGAAATCCGGGAAGGGGACGTCTTCCGCTGCGGCGACGCCACGTTCGTTCTCGAACGGGGGTCGGTGTCGCAAAACGCGCAGCCCCGCGGCGGCCCCACCGGGATGAGTGCCAAAACCGCCGTTCTCGACTCCCTCCTTTCGCCGGAGCAGGATCGGGAGCGATCTTCCCCCGCCTCCAGCATCCTGCTGCGAGCTCAGGGCGGGAACGAACGCGCGCAACAGAAGCTTCAGGTGCTGGTCGAGGTCGGCCAGGTGCTGTCTTCGCCAGGGCAACCGGACGAAGTCCTGTCCCGGGTTCTGAATCTCCTGTTTCAGGTCTTCGACGTCGACCGCGCCTCCCTGCTTCTGCTCGACGCGGCGGGAGAGGCTCAGCCCCGACTGACCCGCATGCGGAGCGGATCGAGCGGACCCGAGGCGATTCACTCCCATCGCATCGTGGCCGAGGCTCTCGACAACCCGAAGGGCGTGCTCGCGAATGACGCCAGCCACGATCCTCGTTTCGAGGGCGCCGCCTCAATCCAGTTCCAGGGAATCCGATCGTCGATGTGTGTGCCGCTGCGAGTGCGGGAGACGAACCTCGGCGCGCTCTACGTCGATCACCTGACCATCCCTGGCCGATACCACCGCGAAGACCTCGAGTTCCTGGGAAGTTTCGCGAACCAGGCCGCGGTTGCCATCGAGAACACTCGCCTGTACCAGGAGCTGGAGCAAGAGGCCGTCCGCCGCGGGGCTCTGTCACGCTTCTTCCCGCCCTCGGTACTCGGCCCCGTGCTTCAGTCGCGAGACTTCGGTCTCGTCCCGCAAGACCTCGACGTGAGCGTCCTCTTCTCCGACATCAGCGGCTTCACTGCGATGTCCTCCACGATGGCCCCGCGCGACGTAGTCGGGATTCTCAACCGATATTTCCCGGTGATGGCCTCGATCGTCTTCAAACACGAAGGGACTCTGGAGAAATACATCGGCGACGCGCTCATGGCGATCTGGGGGGCGCCGGCTTCACACCCGGACGATGCCGACCGCGCGTTACGGGCCGCTCTTGAAATGCGCCGCGCTCTTCGTCTCTTGAACGCCGATCTCCCTCAGCCGCTCGACGTCCATATGGGGCTCAACGCGGGACCGGTGGCCTTCGGCAATATCGGCTCGGCCGAGTATCAGCAGTTTGCCGCCATTGGCGACGCCACCAACGTGGCGAGCCGGGTGTGCAGCCTGGCCGGCAACGGCGAGATCCTGATCTCGGAAACCCTGCGGCTGAGACTGCGCGATCGATACGAACTCGAGGCACTTCCACCCGCGAAGGTCAAAGGAAAAGAAGAAGCGCTGCAGGCCTACAAGGTCCTCGACGCCTGAGGCGACTTCGTCACCCGTCAGGGGGTCGGGCGCGGGCCCGCGCCCGGCGGGCCCTGCGGACGGTTCTTGATCCGTTCGAGCGCCTGCTTCGCGAAGGCGTGGTTCGGATCAAGCCTGAGAACCGCTTCGAATTGCAACTTGGCGCCCTCGGGATTCCGAGCCTCCATCTTCTCTCGCGCCCGATCCAGGAGAATTCGGATCTGTTCGCGGGTCGCGTCCTCTGCGCTTGGAGGCGGGGGGCGGGGGGGCTCCACCTGGG
>CAZFQH010000280.1:0-6074 GCA_964520805.1 uncultured Acidobacteriota bacterium
CGTTCGCAGCCTCTATCCACCTCCATGCCCGCTTCTTCCGAGGGAACCACCGCCAATGCGCAGGTAGTGGCGGTTCCCGGAATCGGGGTGGTCGAAGGCCGGCCGGTCCGGCGAAAACTGCCGGATGAGCGGAAGGCCATCACTCACAAGTTCTCGATCGCCGGACATGAGGGCTACATCACCGTCGGGATGTACGAAGACGGAAAGCCCGGCGAGGTCTTCCTTGTGATGGCCAAGGAAGGGTCCACAGTTTCCGGTCTTATGGACGGATTCGCGACCTCGCTTTCCCTGGCTCTGCAGTACGGGGTTCCACTCGAAGCGCTGGTCGACAAGTTCTCGCACACCCGCTACGAGCCATCCGGCTTCACGAAGAATCCCGACATCGGCTACGCGAAATCGATCACCGACTACATCGCCCGCTGGCTGGCCGTGAAGTTCCTCGGGCGCACCCGCGAGGACGGCCGTGAGGGGGCGCTTCCCACCACCACCTCGGAGACGCTCCGTCCCGCACTCGAAGCCTTCCCCCGGCCGGCGGTCGCGGCCTCGGCGTATGGCCAGAATGTAGCTTTCAAGGTTCAGGCGGATGCGCCGCCTTGTCACGAGTGCGGTTCGCTCATGGTTCGCAGCGGCGCCTGCTATCGCTGCGCCAACTGTGGGTCGACGAGTGGTTGTTCTTAAGCGCGGCCTAAAGAGCGCCAACTGGTTCTGAGAAGAGACCAGGGCGGTCGGAAAATATCAGGAGATTTCGAACACGATGGAAGAACTTCAAGAGCGCGTGACGCGCATGCTCGAGACGCTCACTTTTGAGCAACTCGAGATGGTGATCAGGTACGCGGAGAGCCTCAATAGGCATGCCGGTCAGGCTTTCGACAACGACCTCGTGGTCCTCCTCGAAGACGAGATTTCCGCAGCGTAGCGCAGGGCGACCCACGCCCGAAGGAACAAGCTCCCGAGCTTTCTCGTTTGGGCTTTTGGACGGTTTCGAACGAAACCGTGATTAGATCTCCCCCCCGCCCATGACCGAGACCCTCGTCGAATTCGAAGCCCTCACCGTCCGCTATGGGTCCCGGGTGGCTCTTGACGCGGCCTCCGGCAGGTTCTCCCGCGGTGCTACCGGCCTGCTGGGTCCGAATGGAGCGGGGAAGACCACACTCCTTAAGTCTCTTCTGGGGTTCCTGACCCCTTCGTCGGGCCGTCTTCAGGCCTTCGGGTTCACACCCTCGGTTTCGCCCCTCGAAGTGCGCCGCCGAATCGGCTACATGCCGGAGGTGGACGCCTACCTCCCCGACCTCACCGCCGTCCAGACCGTAGCCTTCGCCGGGGAGCTCTCCGGCCTCCCCCAAAGCGAATCGATGCGTCGCGCACACGAGGTCCTCCAGTTCGTGGGGCTGGGCGAAGAGCGCTATCGCAAAGTCGAGACGTACTCGACGGGAATGAAGCAGAAGGCGAAGCTCGCGACCGCCCTCGTGCACGACCCCGAGATCGTCCTGCTCGACGAGCCGACAAACGGGCTCGACCCCGCGGGGCGCGAAGAGATGCTCCACCTCATCGGCGACATCGTGACTCTGCGTGGCCTTTCCGTGGTGCTCTGTTCCCACCTTCTGCGCGATGTCGAGAAGGTGTGCGCGAACATTCTCGTGATCTCCGGGGGGGCCATCCGCACCCAGGGCCGGGTGGAAGACCTCAAGAAACTCGACCGCGATTCGTACGTGGTCCGGGTCAAGACTGATGATGAAGCCTTCGTCGCGGCGGTTCGGCAACGCGGCGGCGAGGCCCACCGGGACCTCGACTCGTGGCGCATCGCCCTTCCTCAAGGCGCCACCGTGACCTGGATCTTCGAGACCGCGACCGAAAGCGGCACCCAGATCCGCCATCTTCGCAAAGCCGAGGACACGCTCGAGGATATCTTCCTTCGCGCCACGTCCCAGGCCGCATGAGCACCCAGATCTACGAGCAGCACTACCGGCGCCTCGACGCGTCGATCCCTCTGCGGAAGCAGCGCTGGATTCCCATCGCTCGCGAAGGGCTCAAGGCGTTGATCGCGCTTCGGGCCTATCTCGGTCTCATCGCGATCGCCTGGCTTCCGACCTTCGGTCGTCTGGTGCAGGTGTACTTCATCACCCGCTTCCCGGAAGCGCGCCGCATTGTTCCCATCGACGACAAGTTCTTCTTCGACAGCATGGCCTTTCAGATGCCCTGGATGCTGTTGATGGCGGCCTTTGCGGGTTCCGGTCTGATCGCGAACGACATGCGAACCGGCGGCCTGCTTCTCTACTTGTCCCGGCCGCTGATCATCGGCGACTACATTCTCGGCAAGGTGTCCATTCTGTTTGCGTCGCTCTCCATGGTCACTCTCGTCCCCGGGCTGGTGCTCTTCTTTGGAGCTCGCTCGCTCGCTCCGGACATTCTCGGCGAATGGTCGCACCTCATGCTGATTCCCAAAATCGTGGGTTTCGCCCTGGTCACGGTTCTGCCCACCATCGGAATCGTCCTCGTGATGTCGGCACTTGCGCGGAATGCCCGCTTCGCGGGTCTCGGCTTCTTCTTCGTCTTCGTCGGCAGCGCCGTGGCCCAGGCGATCGCGTGGCGGGCCACGCGCAGCTCCTACGCCGGTCTCATTTCCATCCAGGCCTGCATTCGGAGGGTCGGAGAGGCCATCTTCGGCCTCAAGCCTTCGCGGATGACCGCCGAACTGCCGCCTGAGCTGGCCTTCGCGGTTCTGGCCACGATCGTGGTGGTTTCCCTCTACGTCCTGAAGACCCGGGTGCGCGCGGTGGAGATCGTCAAGTGACCGCTCGCGTCGTCTTCAAGAACGCGTCGCGATGGTACGGGCCGGTGATGGCCCTGAACGACGTGAGCTTTGAGCTCGGGCCGGGTGTCTACGGTTTGCTTGGACCAAACGGAGCCGGCAAAAGTTCGCTTCTGAAGCTCGCGAGCGGGCAGCTTCGGCCCAGTCAGGGCTCCGTCGAGTTGCTCGGGCGTCCCGCCTTTGGTTCCCCCGAGGTCTTCCACTCCGTGGGCCTGTGTTCCGACACCGACGCCTTATTCGACGACTTCACCGGCCTTCAGTTCGTGAGCGCCCTTCTTTCCCTCAACGGCTTCGATCGGGCCCAGGCCCACAAGCTCGCAACCGAAGCGATCGAGACCGTCGACCTCAAAGACGCGATGCACCGCAAAGTGGGGGCCTACAGCAAAGGCATGCGGCAGAGGATCAAACTGGCCCAGGCCCTCGCCCATCAGCCCGAGGTTCTATTTCTCGACGAGCCCCTGACCGGCATGGACCCTCAGAACCGCAAGCGGATTTCGGATCTGATGAAGCGCCTGGGCGATGAGGGGCGCACGGTGCTCGTCTCCACGCACATCCTCCACGAACTCGAGCAGGTCACCCGCCGCGTCCTTCTGATCCACAACGGCCGTGTGCTCGCCGAGGGCGATCTTCGCGAGATCCGCGACCTGCTCGACCGCCATCCCCGTTCGGTGCGAATCAAGGCTACCAATACACGCGGACTGGCGCGTGAACTCGTGACCCTGCCGGATCTTGTTTCTCTGAACATCGAGGATGCAACCGGGCACCTTCTGGCCGAGATCCGGAAGCCCGAGGCCTTTTTCACGAAGGTTCAGGAGCTTTCGGGGGCTTTCGGGGTCGAAGAAATGTGGGTCACCGACGAAAACCTCGAATCCGTCTTCTCCTATCTGGTGAGCAAGTGACCGCAGAAGCCCCTGTTCTGGCCATCCGGCCGGTTTGGCCCGGCGCCCGGGATGTCTTCTTCATCTCGATCGAGCGCATGTTGCCGCGCGCCCGCAGCTTCTGGGTATTCCTGCTGCTGGCCCTGCCCGTCGTTCTGGGCGTCCTGCTCAGGATTTACCCGCCCAAGGCCCCCCTGACCGGATTCGAGTTCTATGGCGTTATTGTGGCCCTCTTCTTCGTCCGCAACCTCCTCCCGCTGGTGGCCCTGCTCTTCGGCTCGGCCTTGATTTCGGACGCGGTGGACTCGAAGACCCTGACCTATTTCCTCACGCGCCCAGTCTCGCGTCTCTCGATCTTCCTCGGCGAGTTCGGGGCCTACCTCGTCACCGTCCTGACTCTGACCGTGCCGTGTGTGGTTCTCACCTATCTGGTGCTGTGTGTCGGCACGCCCCAGGGCGCGGGTTTTGGGGCCACCGATCTGGTGCAGGACCTCGGTGCCTGCGCCCTCACCCTGTTCACCTACGGCGGGCTCTTCGCCCTGTTGGGGGTGAGCCTCAAGAAGCCGCTGATTCCCGGGCTGCTCTTCCTCTTTGTGTGGGAAGGGTTCGTGGCCAACTTCCCTGGAGATGCCCCGAATTACACCATTACCGCCTACGCCCGGTCCCTGATCCGCCACCGACCGTCCGAAGAAGGTCTGGCCGAACTCTTCTCCAAATTCTTCGGTGTGGGGGAGTCGGTGCTAGTTCTTGGATCTGTGGGAGTTATATCCCTGGCGTTGGCGATATGGATCTTTTCGAGACGAGAGTACGTTATCTCTTCATGAGCGCATGAGAATTCCCCTTTAGGGAGGCTCGTGCCAAGACCCAGCTAAGAGTAGATGCCTTCATCCAAAAGGGAGTTCCCCAAATGAACCGTTCTCGCCGACTGATCGCCACCGCCGCCGCCATCTCCGTCCTGGGGGTGGGTCTTGCCTTCTCCTCTCGCCTCACCGGAACCGCACGCGCTGCGGTTGGCCCCATTCCTCCCGAGGCTCTGGCCCTTCCCGCCGACAGTTCGGTGGTGATGGGTTTTGACGTTCGCGCTCTCACCAGTTCGCAGTTCTACGCGCGCTTCGGCCAGGAAGGAGAGCCCGGACGTGTCGAGGCGCTGGCCGAGATCGAACGCAAGACCGGCCTCAATCCCGAACGCGATATCGACACCGTGGTGGTAGCGATTCGCGCCAACGCAACCGCCGCCAAAGCGGTTGCGGGAAATCAGCGCTCCGAGAACGCTCTGGTCTTCGTGACGGGTCGCTTCGATGCCGCCCGGCTTGAAAGCTCCATCCCGGCGAGCGGCAAGGCCACCAAAGAGCGCCGCGACGGCGTCACCATCTATCGCGAGGCCAGCGGCAAGTCGAATGGTACGGTGGCCCTTCTCGACGCCGGTATCCTCATCGCGGGCGACGCCACCTCGGTGGACACCTTCCTCACCAATCGCCAGACCGGTCGCGGCATCCGCGACAGCAAGGAACTGGTGGCTCTTCTTGAGCGGGTCGAACCCGGCTCGACCTTCTGGGCGGTGGGTGGCCCTTCCGTGCTCTCGCGCATGACCTCCGAAATCGGCGGGCCCGCCGCGAACCTTCCCGCGGTCAAGCAGGTGGTGGCCTACGGGCACCTCGATCCCGAAGTGGGCATGACCGCGACCGCGGAAGCGGCCGACGCCAAGTCCGCGACCAAGATCGCCGATGTTCTTCGCGGCTTCTCCGCGATGCTCTCGCTCCAGGCCGGACAGAAGGCCGAACTCGCCCAGATCGCCGATTCCATCTCGGTGGCGACCGAGGACGACAAGGTTCACGTGAAGGCCACGATCACCCACGATCTGATCGACTCGCTCAAGAAGTCGGCCACTTCCAGCCACAACCGCGCACGCAAGGCGATCGAAGAAGCCGAAGTCCACTAACGCCTGGCCTTCGTTCGAGGTTGAAGGCCCCGCCCAATGGCGGGGCCTTTTTTCGTACGCCACCGGCTTGGGTCTCGCCTGTCGTTGTAGGGGCACCCCTTGTGGGTGCCCTGATTCTGCCGAAGGGTGGGTGCCTCCACGCAGCCCAAGTCCGATGGGATTCCGCAACCTCGCCTGTCGTTGTAGGGGCACCCCTTGTGGGTGCCCTGATTCTGCCGAAGGGTGGGTGCCTCCACGCAGCCCAAGTCCGATGGGACTCCGCGACCCCGCCTGTCGTTGTAGGGGCACCCCTTGTGGGTGCCCTGATTCTGCCGAAGGGTGGGTGCCTCCACGCAGCCCAAGTCCGATGGGATTCCGCGACCTCGCCTGTCGTTGTAGGGGCACCCCTTGTGGGTGCCCTGATTCTGCCGAAGGGTGGGTGCCTCCACGCAGCCCAAGTCCGATGGGA
>CAZFQH010000281.1:0-6021 GCA_964520805.1 uncultured Acidobacteriota bacterium
GCTTTGTGGAACACGCGCTCCACCGGCGGGTAGACGAAGATGCCCTTTGGGGCGGAAGGATCCGAGGCACACAACACCGTGAACTCGCGCCCCGGAATGAAGCGCTCCGCGAAGACCCCTTGGTAGTAATTCTCCCGATCGCGCTCGCCCTTAAGGGCCACCCCTGCCTGAGCGATGCAGGCCGCCTCGTCCTGAACCACGGACTTGATGGAAATGCCGAAGCTGGCCGCGGAGACGTCGGGTTTGATGATCAGGGGATAGCCGAGTTCCCGGCCCGCGCGCGCGCCGTCGCTTCGCGGATCCTTGATCTCCACAAACGGCGAGGTGGAAACCGAGCGACGGATCAGCCGCTCTTTCATAAGCGTCTTCGGGGTGGTGAGTTCGTAGAACGCAGGGTCGGCCCCGGTGAAGGGCAGGCCGCTCGCTTCGAGAGCGCGCACCGTCTGGATGCCGGGGTACCCATCGACCTCGATACCATCGCAGAGGTTGAAGATGAGAACCGGGCGGCGGCGGGCCTCGTTCTGGGCCCTCTCGATTTCGGCCGCGGAGGTCTCGGGCGTCACCTCAACCCAGACATGGGAGGTGCTAAGGGCCGCCATCCAGCCTGCAACTTCCGCTTTGAACTCGGGGGAACCGTAAGTGATGCTCTCGGGACCCGTCGGCAACATACGGTAGGGCGCGAACACTAAGACGCAGTGGGAACTCCAGTCGATGGTCAAGCAACTCCTATGTTGTGGCTGTAGCTATCGAAGCCACCAGATAATGTGGATGTTACGTTGACTGAGCGATTAACGCACGGGAAAACTCAGTCGGGCCACTAAGGCATCCAGAATGTCGAGCGCCTCTTCCCGGGTCTGGCCCTCACAAAGGAGCGCTCCCAGCCAGTCGGGCGACCCTGTTTCGATCCCTGCGACCACATCACCCCGGAAGACCCAGGGACGCGCGGTCACCACCCCGGAAGCGACCTTCAACTCATCGAGAAAACCATCGGCCACGACCACGCCACTCCGGGGCGCCGGCAGAAGGGACTCGGCCACGAACTTCCGCGGCGATCTCTCCATCACCTCGAGGGGCAAACCCAGCGACGCCCGCAGCCATTGCTCGACCAGATCCACGCCCCAGACCTGCTCGTGAATGTCGGTTGTCGAATACCCTCCGAGCCGGCCGTTGACTTCGATCATCCGGGGCCCCGCAGGGGTCCGCTTCACTTCCACGTTGAACGCGCCGCGGCGGAAACCGATCGCGCGAACGCACGCGGCCGCGTGATCCACAAGTTCCGCTTCGGCGGCTCGGTCGAGACCGGATGGCGCCACCCGTCGAACGTCGCGGATGCCCAACGCTTGCAGGTCGTCGGTGACATGGCCGTAGACCACACGTCCCTCGTCGAGAAGCAGATCGACATCGTACTTCTGCCCCTCGATCCATGACTCCATAGTGAGGTGAGGCTGGCCCGACCACATGAGACCGAACCAGTCGCGGTCACTGCTAAGCGGCGCGGCGCACCGCGCGCCCACGCGACTGACTTCCGCGAGGATGCCCTCGTGGCGGCGAACCAGTTCGGATAGGTCGCCTACGCGAAAAGCCTGAACCGAACCCACACCGGATACGGGTTTCAGCACGGCCGGAAAGCCTACGTGAGCCGCCGCAGGGCGAAGGTCGTCGGGGCCCTGGATCCGGAATACACGAGGGCCCTTGAGGCCGTCCTCCGCGCACCGCTCCCGAACCCGATGTTTGTCCCGCGCCAGATCGGCTGCAGCCACCGAGTGAAATGGGAGGCTCAGGCCTTCGGCAATCCGCGCGGAAAAGCCACCCGCGAACTCGTCAATCGTGCCGATGCCGCCCAATCGGAGGCCCGACTTCCTCACTGCGGCGAGGCTTCGATCTACGAAGGTGGCGAAGGGCCACAGGTCCACCGCGAGGTGTTTCTCGATCAGATCATCGGGACCGGCACAGCTTCGCACCCAATGACCCGGACCGTCGATCACGACCAGGCGGACGCCCAGTTTGCGGGCGCGTTCGTAGATGTGCCGCTTGCTACGATAGCTCCCGAGAATCACCAGCAGTAGCTTCTCCCCAAGTGCGCTCGGAGGGGGGTCAGGTTGCCGGCTGCTTGACTTCACGGGATTCCAAGTCTGCTCAAAGAGCCGGCTTTTCACAAGGCGAGAGGCGAAGAGTCCCCGGCGATTAGCATCGCCCCATGAAAGATCGATTGCTCAAGGAGCGCTGCCTGCGTCTCAAGCTGATCCTGACCGACGTCGACGGTGTGATGACCGATGGTTCGATCTTCATCATGCCGGACGGCGAAGAGGCCAGGGTCTTCAACGTGCGCGACGGATACGGGATCGTCCTCGCCCATGCCGCCGGCCTTGAGACCGGCATCATCACTGGCCGGCTGTCGAACCCGGTCACCCAGCGGGCGAAGACCCTCGGCATGAGTGTGGTCAAGGGTTCGATGGACAAGGCGCAGGTCTTCGACGAGATCCTGGCCGAGAAGTCGCTGCAGGCCCACGAGGTGGCCTACATCGGCGATGACTACCCCGACCTGCCCGTGCTGCTGCGCGTGGGCCTGTCCGCGGTGCCCCAGGATGCGCCCATGGAACTGAAAGAAGCCGCGTTCATGATCCTCGACAAGCCCGGCGGGCGCGGGGCCCTGCGCGAGTTCATCGAGTCGATTCTCCGGGCCCGCGAAACCCTGGTTCCCACTCTCGCCTCGCTGGGGATTGCGATCCGCGAATAGGTCCCTTGGCGCTGATCCCAGGTTCACGAAATGTCGGGGCACCCCTCGTGAGTCCCATTGACGTGACGTTTGTCAAGGGCGACCACAAGACCCGCGGCACCCCAACAACGGACGAGCTCAGGGTGGTCGCCCCTACGTTCGCCACCCACCGGTACGTAGGGGTAGGCCTTGTGCCTACCCTCTCCGAAGCCGGATCCAGGGTGGCGGTGCGCGTAGCGGTCAGGCCGACGACAAGGCCGCGGCACCCCGACGACGGCCGATTTCAGAGTGGTCGCTAGACGCCGTCGCCACGCTTGAGAATCAAGTCGGCGAGCTTGTCGGCCTCGGCGAGGGTGTGCTCCTTCTCGCCGCTGGTGTCGATGACGATGTCCGCGTGAGCCTTCTTCTCCTCGAACGAAAGCTGCGCCGCCACCTTGCGTCTCGCGTCCGCGTCGCTCGATCCATCTCGTTTTACCACCCGGGCAATCTGAATCTCCGGATCGCAGCCCACCACCACGAAGAGATCGAACCGGGTTCGCTGCCCTGTCTCGATGAGAAGGGCAGCTTCGGTCGCCACCGCTTTCACCCCATCCGCGACCATCGCGGACACGCGCCTCGCCTCTTCCTCGCGGATCTTCGGATGCATGATCTCGTTGAGCCGTTCGCGGGCTTCCGAATCGTTGAAGATCAAGGCTCCCAGCTTCTTGCGGTCGATCTCACCGTCCGGGCCGAGGATGTTCTCGCCGAACGCCGCCAACACCGGCTCGAAGGCCTCATGCCTGCGGCGCAGCACCTCGTGGCCGACCTTGTCCAGGTCGATCACCGGAATGCCCCGCTCCTTGAGCCTCCGGGCGACCGTCGATTTTCCGGATGCGATCGAACCGGTGATGCCCACTCGGTAAGGCACGGGCGCCGCCATATCAGGAACGAGCGAAGAGCTTCGCGGCCCGCAGGGTGTTCGACATCAACATGGCGATGGTGAGCGGGCCGACACCTCCCGGCACCGGCGTCAGCGCCCATGCCACTTCGGAGACGGACGGCCAATGCACATCCCCCACCACCGCTCCTTTTGCGGGATCGAATTTGGCAAGCCGCGCAGGGGAGAGCAGGTCTGTAGCCTCTTCCTGGGTCTGAATCCGGTGAATGCCCACGTCCACCACCACTGCGCCATCGCGGACGTGCTCGGCGCGGAGGAGGCCTGGCTTGCCCGCGGCCGCGACCAGAATGTCGGCGGTGCGCGTCACCGCGCCAAGATCGGCAGTCCGCGAATGCGCGATCGTGACGGTGGCGTGAGCGTGAAGCAGAAGCAGGGCCATGGGCTTGCCGACAATGTCGCTGCGGCCGACCACTACTGCGCACCGACCCTTGGGATCGATTCCTTCGCGCCGCAGCATCTCCATGACTCCCGCCGGAGTGCACGGAGCGAAACGGGTGCGGCCCTGCGAAAGGAGGCCGACATTCTCGGGGTGGAATCCGTCGACATCCTTGCCGGGCGATACCGCATCGAGCACACGAACGGCATCGACCTGCTTGGGAAGCGGAAGCTGAACCAGGATGCCATGGATGGCCGGATCTTCATTGAAGCGGGTGACGACGGCCAGTACGTCCTCGGTGGTCGCCGAAACCGGCAGTCGCTCGGTGACGTGGTGCAGCCCCAGTTCCTCGCAGGCCTTGGTTTTGCTCGCCACGTAGATGTGCGAGGCCGGGTCGTCGCCCACCAGCAGAGCGCCCAGACCGGGTTTGCCACCACCGGCATTCACAAAGGCCAGAGCCTCGGCCCTCACTTCCTCGCGAATCTGCCGCGCGATGGCGGCACCGTCCAGGATGCGGGCTGTCATGGGTGGGATGTTATCCCTCCCGCGCCTCGTCGGATCGCAGCAAGAAGGTCGCGGGCGGCTTCTTCCGGCCTTTCGGCCTTCATGATGTTGGAGATAACCGCGACGCCTTTAGCACCCGCGCGGATCACATCGTGCGCGTTCGCAACCGTGATCCCGCCAATCGCCACGAGGGGCGTGCTGGTCCGTGCTCGGGCCCACGAGACAAAATCGAGCCCGACCGTCCGATCGGGGTTGGCCTTGCTGGTGGTGCCGAAAACGGGCCCGACCGCGATGTAGTCGACGGGAGCACAAAGCGCCGCTTCGAACTCGCGGGGATTGTGCGTGGAGACCCCGACCAGGGCATGGGGGAGCAGGGCGCGCACGTCCGCAGGAGTCAGGTCGCCTTGTCCAACGTGAACGCCGTCGGCCTCGATCATTCGGGCGATATCCGGGCGGTCGTTGATAAAGAGCAGAACGCCCCGCTCCCGCGTGGCCGCGCGCAGTTCTCTCGCGCCCGCGAGGGCGGCGGAATCCTTTAGCCCTTTGAACCGCCACTGCACCACCGACGCGCGGTCGGAGCCGCAAACCTCCCGCACCCATTCGGTGAGAGTCCGCGAGCCCGTCATCGAAGCATCGATGATGGCGTAGAGGAACGGCCGAGCCGGCAACACGATCCTCCGTGCCGGAGCCTCGTTGGTCATTGGGCTCAGACGGGGGGGCTCAGATAGTGGGCTCGGATACGGGCGGCTCAGATGGGCGCGGTTCGCTTCAGGAACCGATCCATGAAGCCGGTGTCCAGCTTGCCGGCGATGAAGTCGGCGTCGTCCATGATCTGCCGTTGAAGCGGAATAGAGGTCTTGATGCCTTCGACCACCATGGTGTCGAGGGCGCGTCGCATCCGGGCAATGGCTTCGGTGCGGTCTTTGCCGAAGGTCATCAGCTTCGCCACCATGCTGTCGTAATAGGGCGAGACCTCGCAGCCTTCGTGGGCGAAGGTATCGATCCGGATGCCCGGACCGCCGGGCACCCAGAAGTGCTTGATGAGGCCGGGGGACGGAGCGAAAGTCCTAGGGTCCTCGGCGTTGATGCGGCACTCCAGAGCGTGCCCGACGAGCCCGACATCGGCTTGCCGGAAAGACAACGGCTGCTCGGCCGCCACCAGGATCTGCTCCTTCACCAGATCGCGCCCGGTCACGAGTTCGGTCACGCCGTGCTCGACCTGGATGCGGGTATTCATCTCCATGAAGAAATAGTTGCCCTGGGCGTCGAGCAGAAACTCGATCGTGCCCGCGTTCGAGTAGTTGACCGCCGCCGCGGCGTCGGTCGCGGTTTTCCCCATACGGCGGCGCAGCTTCTCGTTCATCAGGGCGGCGGGAGACGGGGCCTCCTCGATCAACTTCTGATGCCGGCGCTGAATCGAACATTCGCGCTCGTGAAGCGAAACCACGTTGCCGCGCTGATCGGCCATGACCTGGATCTCGATATGCC
>CAZFQH010000282.1:0-6006 GCA_964520805.1 uncultured Acidobacteriota bacterium
CGACCACGGCGCTAGATCGGTAACGACGCACCCTGCCGAGATGTCGACGCCAGCTTCCACGACCTGGGTGGCGACGATGATCCGATCGACGCCGGGTTTGCAAGTGGATCGCTCGAGAAAGCGGCTCCTCCAACTCGCACGATCGAAGGGGCGGAAGCGCCCATGCACGAGCTCAAGTTCCGTCGACGCCAGCTTCGATGCCTTCAACGAGTCATAGGTCGCGACAGCGCGCGCCACCGTGTTGCACACGACGAGCGTGATGCGACCGAACTCGCCGTCGCTAAGCTCTCGATGACGATCGGCGCACAGCCTCGCGAGGGCGTTCGCGTCGGCCTCATCGATCGTTTCGACCTCAATCGACTTGGAGATCGCAGCGAGGCCTGTCGTTCGGTCTGCGTCGTTGAGCGCGACAGGTGCGTCTATCCATTGGCCGTGTCGCTCTCTCGTGTCGACGCTGCGCAGCCACTCCGGCTGGAGCGTCGCGCTCATCCACCAGCTGATGCGCGGGCGCGCCCCACGCGAGACGTCTTCTTCGAAGAAGGCTTGGAGCTGGGCAGTCGTGGCCAGCCCGACGTCCATGAGTTGCACCTCGTCGAGGACCCATAGGGCGTCATGGTTCAAGAGACCAAAGTCCATCGGCCAGCGAGCGCGACCTGCGGCATAGCCACGGTTGAGCGCCCGCGACAACAGCATGTCCTGAGTCCCGACAAAGACGGCGCACTCCTCTGGGTATAGGTTCCACTCGCCGCCGGGATCGGCGCCACCCATCAAAAGATGCACACCGACCTTGTCCGTGTGACTGCCGTTCGGGTCCCAGAGGATCCCGAGCTTCGATAGGCATCCCCGCACAACGTCCGCCGTCTGCTCGGCGAGCACGCGCATCGGAAGCGTCCAGACCAGCCGACGAGGCCATCTCTGGTCATTGCGTTCGACTCGGTGCCATAGCCAGGTACCGAACACACCCAGCGTCTTCCCATATCCCGTTGGGATTCGGATGACACGGGACCGCGGAACAACCTCCTCCGCCAATACAGCTTGCCAGGTCCGGGCGTCGTGGCCTGTGACTCTCTTAAACCACTGTTCGTAGCTCACGGTGTCACAACCTTACTTGGCTTCCTTGCAGTTGGGGTCCGCGGGCCCGAAGGTTTCTGCGTACTGCGCCCCGGCGGCAACAAGGTGCTTCGCCACAAGTGCGCGGAGGGACGCAGGCGCCAGAACCTCCACTTCCGGGCCGAACTGGAGAATCCAGCGTACCAACTCGGACGACTCGACGACTTGGAGTTCGAGGGTAACGGTGCCGTCGCGCGCGGCGCGCAGGCGGGCGGTCGGATGCCATTGACGCTCCCGGATCCACCGTGACTGGTGCGGCGAGAACCGTAGGATTACTTGCGAGACTCCAGCAACCGCCCCCGCATTCTCGATTCCGAAGGCCTGCGCTTTGTAGGCGGCGAAGTCGAACTGTGGGTCGCGAACAAACCGCTTCGCGAGCGCCCGGGCTTCGGCAAATCGATGCAGGGCGAAGTCGCGGACTTCGCGGTGGCCGGGATCGAAGGCCGCGACGTACCAGTCGCCACGGTGATTGAAGATCCGGTAGGGGTGCAACTGGCGAACCTTCGTCACGTTCGCCGAAAGCGAGGTGTACCGGGCGCGGAGAACGCGGCGCTCCATGGCCGCCTTCAGGATGGTTCGGAAGGTGGCCGGATCCGCGACATGCGCCGGACCGAGATCCACCGAGACAAGTGAGTCGAGGTGATTGCCCTCCACTTCGACCTCGGCCGGGAGAAGCGGCTCGATCTTCTCGAAGGCCTGTCGCACCTCGGCCTCGAATGGCGTCCCGCGATACTGCCGGGCGAGGCGTTCGGCGAAGAGCAGGCCGACCATTTCGCCGTGGGTCAGCCGCGTCGGCGGCAGCTGGGGCAGGTCGCCCTTGAGCACAAACGCCCGAGTCGAGGGTTCGTACTCCATGTCGACGCGCCAGCTGTCGCGGAGGAAATCGAGGTCCCGGTAGGCGGTTCGGAGCGAGACACCGAAACGCGATGAGATGGAGCGCGTGGAAAGGACGCCGTCGCGCAGCTTCCCGAGCGCCCAATAAAGGCGGACGTAGAGCGCCCGCGAATGCCTGTCCTCGCCTGCCCCTCCCGGTTTCTGACCCATCCGGCACCTCCCGACTCCTCAAGTTCGTTGAGTATCCCGCAGCTACCCTGACACTCGGTGTCAGGGTCTGGCGCGCCCTGCAACAAGCTGGGGCTGAATCGCTGAGCCCCTTTTCTCGCAGTTTAGGACGCGGCGACCCACGACGGGGCTCATGGGCTCCAGAAGAGCCGCACTCGGCAGCGTCCGACACATGCCCTCCCCGAATCCGGCGCGGCGCGCCATCTTTCTGAGAGACCAAGCGAGAACGCATCATTTCACGCGTTTTCTGGTCGGTCCCTTGGCCCAAGACGAGGCTGCGCGCTCGACCGGATACCCTTCGTCGGACTCAGTGGCCGTTGGTTTCTTCTAAAAGTCATGGCCGACGGCGGTCGGGGCAGGCCCTGTGGAACCGCGGAATCGCCACACGCGGCGCGGAGAAGGCCGCAACATCAGGTACACGGTGGTGGCGCCCGCGGCTGCGCGCCGTCGACGGCGCGTCCCCTACAGTCGCGGGTGGCCGGGTTGGCGCTTGATGTACTGGCCGCGGCCCTTGGCCCCCTTGAAGACGCCGTGATCGACGATGACTTCGCCGCGCGAAAGGACGACCGCGGCCGCACCGGTGACCACGCGACCCTCATAGGGGTTGTAGTCGACGCGCATGTGGTGGGTCGCCGCCGAGATCGTGTGCTCTTTTTCCGGATCCCAGAGAATGATGTCGCCATCCGAGCCCACTGCGATGGTCCCCTTCTTCGGGAACAGGCCAAACATCTTGGCCGGGCTCGTCGACATGAGCTGAACGAAGCGGTGCTGGTCGATGAAGCCCTTTCGCACGCCTTCCCACAGCATATACAGACGAGTCTCGATGCCCGGGGCACCATTGGGGATCTTCGAGAAGTCGTCCTTCCCAAGAAGTTTCTGGCTCTCCTCTTTCATGCAGAAGGGACAGTGGTCAGTGGAGACGACCTGCAGGTCGTTCTGGGCGAGGCCTTTCCACAGCGCCCCCTGGTTCCACTTCTCGCGAAGCGGCGGCGACATCACGTACCCGGCACCTTCGAATCCCGGCCGCTCGTAGTCGTCATAGGAAAGGAAGAGGTACTGCGGGCAGGTCTCGGCATAGGCGGGCAGGCCCATGTCCCGCGCCTGCTTCACCTTCTCGAGCGCGTCGGAGCAGGAGAGGTGGACGATGTAGATGGGGACACCCGCCATCTCGGACAGCGCGATGGCCCGGCCGGTGGCCTCGGCTTCCGCGCGGGTCGGCCGAGTGAGAGCGTGATACTTGGGCGCGGTCTGGCCCTTCATCAGCGCCTCTTTCACGAGGGTGTCGATCACTCCCCCGTTCTCCGCGTGCATGCAGATCATGCTGCCGGTTTCGCGGGTTCGCCGCAGCGCCTTGAAGATCGTGGCGTCGTCGACCTGGAAGACTCCGGGATAGGCCATAAAAAGCTTGAACGATGTGACGCCGTCGTTGCGGGTCAGCTTGTCCATGTCGTGGGCGGCCTGATCGGACAGCTCGCGCACGATCACGTGGAAGGCGTAGTCGATGCTCGCCTTGCCTTCCGCTCGCTTCATCCATCCATCGAAGGCAGGGTAGAGACCCTCGCCGAAGTTCTGGATCGCGAAGTCGATCAGGGTGGTGGTACCCCCGTGAGCCGCGGCGATGGTGCCGGTCTCGAAGTCATCGGCCGAGGTCGTGCCGCCGAAAGGCATATCGAGATGGGTGTGCACATCGATGCCGCCGGGCATAACCAGTTTCCCGGAAGCGTCGAGGACGGTGTCGGCGGGGATGTTCATCCCCTTGCCGATCATCGTGATGACGCCCTTGTCGATGTAGATGTCAGCGTCATAGCGGTCGGACGCGGTGACGATGGTGCCGTTCTTGATGAGGGTGGTGGTCATTTAGGCTTTCTTAGGGGGCTCGGTAGTTGTTGTACGGGGTTGCTTCGTCGCTCGGCGTTTGATGGCTCCTCGCAATGACGTTGACTGCGGGGCGGGGTTGCTTCGTCGCTCGGCGTTTGATGGCTCCTCGCAATGACGTTGACTGCGGGGCGGGGTTGCTTCGTCGCTCGGCGTTTGATGGCTCCTCGCAATGACGTTAGGTTTCCATTTCCGAGGACGAGTAGCCCTCGGCGTCGTAGCCGCCGGCGTACTCCGCGTCGTCGGGACGGCGGATCTTCGAGTGCGCGACCACGCGGTCGCGACGGAGGCCGCGGAAATCCTCGACGTTCTTCCAGCCCTTGTCCACGTTCCGCTCGAGGAACTCCGCGAGCCCGTCCTTGAGCCTCTTGATTACCGTCAGTCCGACGGCTTTATCGAGCATCGCCGCCGTGCACACCTGAACGGTGCCGCAGCCGAGAAGGAAGTAGCTCGCGGCCTGCCGGAAGTCAGTGACACCACCGATGCCAGAAAACGCCTTGTCCGGAAACGCCTTCGTCATCTTCGCCATGTTCGCAAGGGACATGGGAAGAATCGCGGGGCCGCCCATTCCTCCGCTTGACACCAGACCGTCCACGTTCAGCTCAAACTCAAGGGTCTCCGCATCGATGATGGGGAGCGATGGGAAGGTGTTCGACGAGACCACCGCGTCGGCCCCGCCCCTGAACACCGCACCCGCTTCCACGGTCATGTCCGCGGAAGCAGGCGTCAGTTTCGCCCACACCGGAATGCGCGCCACCTCTTTCACGACCTGGGTGACGAAAGAGCAAAGGGCCTGGTCCTTGCCGATGTTCGAGCCCATGTCGGTCCGGTCCATGTGGGGGCAGGACAGGTTCATCTCGATGCCGTCCGCCCCCGCATCCTGGCAGGCCTTCGTGAGATCGCGCCAGTGGTCCAACTCCTTGTCGCTGCCCGAACCCGCCATGATCGAGGCGATCAGGACCTTCGTCGGATACGCCTTCTTGATTCTTTCAAGACGCGGAATCCACCAGTCGAGCGCCTTGTCGGAGATGAGTTCCCAATTCCAGGACGATACCAGCGCTCCCCCGCGTCCTTTGTTCATCGACAAGGTTCCGGTCTCCGGATTCGAGCGGGTGAACTTCGTCTTCGGCCCGGCCACGTTCACCACCGGATGCATGCCGATGGTCTTCACCACCACCCCGCCCCATCCCGCGTCGAACGCCCTCATGATGTTGCTCTCCGACTCGGTGGGAGGCGCTGAGGAGAGAAGGAACGGATTCTCGAATTTGATGCCGGTGAAGTTCACCGAAAGATCGACGGCCATGAAACCTCCAGGACGATGATAAAGACTGCGGAATCGGCTCGCGGAAGACGTCGCCTTGGACTAGAGCGTAGTCAGCGGACCGTAGGTTTCGGGCCGACGGTCGCGGTAGAACTGCCACGTGGACCGAACCTCATCGATCATGTCGAGGTTGAGGTCGGCGATCACCACCGCGTCACGGTCGCGGGATGCCTGGGCCAGGATCTGTCCGCGCGGATCGCAGAAGTAGCTCTGACCATAGAACTCCCCGATGTGCCAGGGCGCTTCATGACCCACGCGATTGATGGCGCCGATGAAGTAGCCGTTCGCCACCGCGTGCGCCGGCTGCTCCAGCTTCCACAGGTACTCGGAAAGACCGGCGACCGTGGCCGAGGGGTTGAAGACGATCTCGGCGCCGGCCAGGCCCAGGGCGCGAGCGCCTTCGGGGAAATGACGGTCGTAGCAGATGTAGACGCCGACCTTCGCGTAGGCCGTCTCGAACACGGGATAGCCCAGGTTTCCGGGCTTGAAGTAAAACTTCTCCCAGAAGCCCGGCTTGGTGTGCGGGATGTGATTCTTGCGGTACTTGCCCAGGTATTTGCCGTCGGCATCGATGACCGCCGCCGTGTTGTAGTACACGCCCGACTGCTCCACTTCGTAGATCGGGACGATGATCACCA
>CAZFQH010000283.1:0-4198 GCA_964520805.1 uncultured Acidobacteriota bacterium
GTTTCGAACATACGGGCCATCGTCATGCCCGTCCCTCCTCACCAAGGGCCATGACGTGATCGAGGTCCTTGTCGCCCCGCCCCGAAAGACACACCACCACCACGCGGTCGAAGGGAAGGGCGGCCGCGGCCTTGAGGGCGGCCGCCACCGCGTGAGCCGATTCCAGGGCGGGCACGATGCCCTCCAGCCGGGCGAGGAGCCTGAACGCGCCGAGGGCCTCGGCGTCGGTGACACTTTCGTAGCGCACCCGGCCCGCGTCGCGCAGGTGCGCATGCTCCGGTCCCACTCCCGGATAGTCAAGACCGGCGGAGATGCTGTGAGCTTCCTGGATCTGCCCGTCGTCATCCTGAAGCAGGAGAGTGCGCGCGCCATGCAGCACGCCGGGCCGGCCCCGGGTCAGCGTCGCCGCATGCTGCAAGGTGTCGATGCCGTGGCCCGCGGCCTCTATACCCAGCAGGGAAATGGGATCGTCGAGCAGGGGATGGAACATGCCGATCGCGTTCGAACCGCCGCCCACGCAGGCCACCACCAGATCCGGCAACCGGCCCAGCCGCTCCAGGCACTGCGCGCGGGTTTCCCGGCCGATGACCGACTGGAAATCGCGCACCATCCGCGGAAACGGATCAGGACCCACCACCGAACCGACCAGATAGTGAGTGTCTCGCACATCCTGAACCCACTGCCGCATGGCCGCATTGATCGCGTCCTTGAGGGTACGGCTCCCCGAGCTCACCGGAATGACCTCGGCCCCCAAAAGCTCCATGCGTTGAACATTAGGACGCTGGCGCGCCACGTCGATCTCCCCCATAAAGACGCGGCAGGGAAGGTTGAGCAGCGCGCAGGCGGTCGCGGTGGCGACTCCGTGTTGACCGGCCCCGGTTTCCGCGATGATGCAAGACTTGTGGAGTCGCTGGGCCAGGAGGGCCTGGCCGAGCGCGTTGTTGATCTTGTGCGCCCCGGTGTGATTGAGGTCTTCGCGCTTGAGGAAGATCCGCGCGCCGCCCCCCGCCTGGGTCAGACGCTCCGCGAAATAGAGCGGCGTCTTCCGGCCCACGTAGTTCGTGAGCAGGTCGGCCAGACGGGCCTGAAATGCGGGGTCCGTCCGCGCCGCATCGTAGGCGGAGGCAAGCTCGTCGAGTGCGAACGACAGTGTTTCTGGAACAAAGCGCCCTCCGTAGACGCCGAAGTATCCCGGCCGATCAATTCGCATCCGCTCTCCTCACTGCCTCGATGAACCGGACGATTTTGTCCACATCCTTGTGGCCGGGAACGCTCTCGACCCCGGACGTCACATCGACGCCTTGCGGTCGCGCGATCCGGATCGCTTCTTCGACGTTTTCGGACGAGAGGCCCCCGGCAAGGACGAAGGGGCGAGACAAGGCCCGCGCCAGTTGCCAGTCGAAGGCGACACCCCGGCCCTCGCTGCCGTCGATCAGGATCCACTCCTCCGCGGGCACCGTCTCCGCTCGGCCAAGATCGTCAGGCCTCAGAGCGCGCAAGGTGGGAAGGACAGGGTTCGCAGTCCCCGATGCGTGAATCTGCATGCGGTCGAGGCCCACCGCTTCGTGAACCGCGTGGATGGAGAGGACTTCCTTGAAGACTCCCACCACTTCAATGCGACCCCGAATCTGCCGGGCGATATCGCGCGCACGATCGATCGAAATCTCGCGACGGGACGGCGCGAAGATGAAGCCGATCGCCGACGCACCGAGGTCGATCGCGCGTTCCGCGTCCTCGGCGGTGGTGATTCCGCAGATCTTGATCCAGGTCATGAGGCCTGCTCGGCACCGCGGCCGGTAAGTTCCATCAGCGTGGCGGAAGGATCGGAGCTTTTGACCAGGGTCTCGCCGATCAGAGCCGCGTCGAAGCCCGCGTCCTCGATGCGCCGGAGATCGTCACGAGTTCTGATACCGCTCTCGGCCACGCTCACCACGCCGGGCGGGATCCGCGGGCGCAGTCGATACGACAGATCGGGATCGACATTCAGCGTCGCGAGATCGCGATTGTTGACCCCGATGATCGAGGCCGAGGCTTCCAGTGCCGTGTCGATCTCCGCTTCGTCGTGAACTTCGACGAGAACATCAAGACCACACCTGGTGGCATGCGACAGGAGCGCTTCAAGCCGCCCAGGCGACAGGATCCGCGCGATCAACAGTATGGCGGAGGCCCCCATCCGCACGCTCTCGTCGATCTGGATTTCATCGATGATGAAGTCCTTGCGCAGCACCGGGAGGCCGGCCATCCGCACCTGGTTGAAGTCTTCGGAACGTGCGCCGAAGAAAGTGCGATCCGACAAGCACGAGATCGCGGCCGCCCCACCCCTGGCATAGGCGCGCGCGGTTTCAAGCGCGTCGAGGGACAGGGTCAGATCTCCCTTCGAAGGCGACCTTCGTTTAATCTCCGCAATGATCGAAAGCCCCGGAAGCTTCAGGCCGCGGCCGAAGGAACCATCGACCACGCGCGCGCGCGGAGGAGGATCTGGCAGTCCGTGGTGAAAGTCCGCCGCAGCACCGAGAGCGCGACAGCCTGGCCTCGGGCCACGAGCGATGCGCCCGGCTGGCGATGAGTCGAAGGGCCCGAATATCGGGAATATTCGGGCTCCTGAGCGAAGAAGTCCAGGCGGGATGCAGCGTTCGTCCCCCTTCGGGGAGGCTTCGCGCTCGAATGCCGGCCGACTTTCGCTACGGGCTGCTATGCGGAGTGCTGCAATCTCCGCCCGCTTCACCGCGAGGACATCGTCCAGAAAACTCATGCCGCCTCCTGGGAGATGCGTTTCACGGCTTCGAGGACGGCGCGAGCCCGCAGACTGAGCAGAGCCTCGCGCGCTTGATCGGCGCCCTCGCGCAAGGAGGCCGCTCTCCCGGCCACCAGCAGGGCGGCCGCGGTGTTGAGAACCACGAAGTCATGGGCCGGACCGACTTCGCCGTTCAGGACCCGATGGGCGATGGCCACATTCGCCGCGGTGTCACCGCCTTCAATCTCCTCGGGTCGGCAGGGTTCAAGGCCCGCGTCCTCGGGATGAAAGACCCGACTTTCAATACCCTCGGAACGGACCTCGAGCACAGAGGTTGGGCCGGCCAGGGAAATCTCGTCCGCCCCGTCCGCACCGTGAACCACCAGGGCGTGGTCGACCCCCAACGACCGGAGGGCCTCGGCGATGGGCAGGAGGCATGACATCGCCGGCACGCCCACCACTTGACGTCGAACCCGCGCCGGGTTCGCGAGGGGACCGACCAGGTTGAAGATCGAACGAAACCCGAGTTCGCGACGGAGGGCGGCGAGTTTGCGCAAGGTCGGGTGGTAGAGCGGAGCGAAGAGAAAGCCGAAACCGGTCTCCTCCATGCAGCGGACTGCCACTTCTGCGGGCCCGTCAATGCGCACACCGAGGGCTTCCAGAATGTCCGCACTTCCGCAACGGCTGCTGACCGCCCGGTTTCCGTGTTTCGCCACCCGCGCCCCGCACGCAGCCGCCACGATCCCCGAAAGGGTCGAGACGTTGAAGGTAGAGAGGCCATCGCCGCCCGTGCCGCAGGTGTCGATGAGACCGTCGGGGTGGAGGCCAAAGGGTGCGGCTTGCTCGCGCAGGGCTCGGGCAAACCCGAGTATTTCGCCGTGGTTCTCGCCCCGGGCGCGCAGGGCGGAGAGCAGACCGCCGGCCTGAGCGGGCGAAACCTCGCCGGTCATGAGGGCCAGGGCCGCGGCGCGCGCATCGGTTTCGGAGAGAGAGCGGTGGACGGCCTGGTGGAGAAGCGGTGAGAGGTTCAAGGTGGTTGACCTAGAAGAGAAGAAGGAAGTGGGAAAAACAAAAAGCCCCCGGCGCATTGCGCTTCGGGGGCTTTTGGGGATCCGCGTTTTGGTTTGCGGGATCAGTTACTGATTATCGAAAGCTCCTCCCTCGGCGCACACAAAGCTCCGCCACCACCAGCGCGAAACGAGGGAAACCGAGGAATGAGGACTCACGAGGGCCGGGATTGTGACTCCTCCACGCGAGTTCTGTCAAACCCACTTCGCACAAAGGGATTCACGGAGCGTGTTACCGTGCGAACGCTTTGATGAGACGACGTTGGCTGGAAGTGGCGCTGGGCGCGGTCGTCCTCGTTTCCGGGCCCCTGGGATTGTGGGCGTGGAACGACGGCCTGGGACGTGGTGGTTTCGCGAGCCCGGTGGGCGGAGAAAAATGGTTCGCCCCTCATCCCGG
>CAZFQH010000283.1:4208-6005 GCA_964520805.1 uncultured Acidobacteriota bacterium
CGCCCACCGGAAGCGTTTTCAACTGGACCAGCACAAGCAGCTCTCTCCACTTCACCCGACTCGAGAGATCGCGGCCGGCCGTGGTGACGCTACGGCTGCAAGGACCGGGGACAACCTCCGGAAGGCCAGCCGAAGTGGTGCTCTCGGTCGATGGCCGCGAGAGTGAGCGCATGGAGATCCCGGCGACTCCGCGCAGGATCTCCGTGAATCTACCGCCGCGAAGCGGTCGGGGTGCCGTGGTGTCCATCAAGGTCGAAGGCACGGTCGGGGTGATGGTGGAGAACGTCCGACTGGCCGCGGACCAAGGGAGCCTGCCCCTGCCCAGGGAGGCGGTGGGCAGCGTCGCCTTCGCGGCCTTGGCCACGTATCTGGCCGCATTGCTTTCGGGGGGTTCCCCGTGGCTCGCGCTTTGCGCCGGCCTGCTTGAATCCGGACTTGTGTCCTGGCTTTCGGTAAATGGCGGAGCGTTTCTCGGGCGCTACAGCGAACGCCTGGTGTGGATAGCGGGCGCCCTGCTCCTGTTGAGCCTCATCGCCTCACGCATCAAGGACCCCGGCTGGCGGCGCGCCTGGATCGCGGTCTTGTGGATCACCTCACTCAAGCTCTCAACTCTCGGCCATCCGCAGATCCTCGACGCGGACGCCGCGATCCACACCGCCAACCTTCGTAGAGTCTTGGGGGGTGATTGGTTGTTCACCTCGGACACCCCTCCCCCCGCGATTTCTTTCCCGTATCCGCAGGGATTGTCCCTGGCCGCACTTCCGTTCACTGGACTGCCGCAGAACCAGTGGGCGACCTTGCTGCGCGTGATCGTCCTGGTCGCGGAGGCGGGGGCGGCCTTTGCCTTTTCTGTCGCGGTCGCGAAACTCGCCACGCCGGCGGTGGGTGCCCTGGCCTTCGTCTTTCTTTGCGCTTCTCCGGAGGGCATCTCGGTTCTGTTCGTCGGAAATCTCGCGAATCAACTGGCCGACGCCTTGATGGTGCTGGGCTGCGCGTTCCTCATCCGCGAGCGCCCCGTTTTCGCGGCCCTGTCGTTGCTGGGAGGATTTCTCTCACACCTTGGGGCGTTGCTGCTCGGCGCCCCCCTCGCTCTCCTGCTCGCCGCTTCGGGCGGCAAGACGCTCCCGGACTCTCTTCGACGAACCGCGCCGGTGCTTGTGGCCCTCTTCGCTTCGTTCGTTTTTTATTACCGGCACTTCATGGGTGTGGTTATCAAAGCCTGGGATCGAATCCAAAGACTCGACGGAACGGAAGCCTCGGCCGGCCCGATGACGGCGCCCCTGGGCGAGAAGCTCCTGCGCATGGTGGGCGGCGAGGAAGCCTGGATCACTCTCGCCCTGGTGGTGACCGCAGGCATCGGGGTCGCCACCTGGCCGGGCGGGAGAAAGCCTCTCGCCCGACTCCTCCTCATTTGGATGGCGGTCATCGCGGGATTCACTTTGCTCGGACTGGTCACACCGATTCAGGTGAGGTCGGCGCTGTCGGCAAGGCCCGCGATCGCTGTCTTGTGCGCGTCTGGCCTCTGCGTCCTTTGGACACGCGGGCGTTGGAGCCGTGTCCTCGCCTGCGCACTCCTCGCCTTGATCGCAATCGGCGGCTGGACGCTCGCGATAGGGTTCTTCCCCGTCCGTCCGTCCTAGCCGCCCGTGGCGAAAGGTGCCGGCATTCGCGCGCGAAGCCTCCGCTAGCAGCTAGCACCGCCGATGAGCGCGATGAGGTCCTAGACTGAAGCGATCTCGAAGCGGCGAGATGGCTTCGTCGGATCTCGTTTGAAGGCCTCCTCGCCATGACGGGTAA
>CAZFQH010000284.1:0-5962 GCA_964520805.1 uncultured Acidobacteriota bacterium
GGGAGATCCTGGTTCACCACAAAGCCCCCTTCTCCCTGAGCGGCCCGCCCGGGGGCCCCACACGGTTCGCGTTCTCCCTGCCCCAGGTCGCCGAACGTCAGCCGCTGTAGGGGCTGCAGTCGGGCCGGCAACGGTCACGCCAGCGAAGGTTCCAGGGAGTGATCATGTAGGCCGCCAGTGCGCCCGCAATGTGGCCGAAGGCCAGAAGCCAGAAGGCGGTCGTTTCGTGAAGGCGGCGCGAGATCGAAACACCAAGCGCGCCGAGCGAGGCAATCCACAGCAGGCCCCATCCAGACCCGCAGCATGTCGTTTTCGATGGAGAACCTCGGTCGGATGAGGATTGCCGGTGCGATCGCGAGGACGGCGCACGCGGCGGCCCCGGCCCGCAGTTTCAGCCAGGTTGATCGCGCGACCGCGAGGTGGTTTGGCAGCCATGACGATCACCGTGGCCAGCGTGAAGATGCCCTGGCTCTTGGTCAGCAGGGCGCCGACCAAGAACGGTAGAGAGAGGATCAGCCCTCTTGCTCCAAGGCGACGAAGCACGCAAGGCGGTTCGCGGTCAAGGCAAGTCGGCAAAACCCGATGAGGCGTGCTTGCAGACGCCGCCCCAAGACAGCATATTGATGCAGGCAACGAGGCGGCAACGCGGCGCAAGGCGAAAACAGGAGGGCCGGAACGCAACGCGGTGTGGGGTTGGCGTCAATAGGCGGTTAAGCAACCAACTCAACGCTGACGGTTTTCCCAAGAGCGAGTGTCCAGAGTAGAGGCGGATACGACCGTCGGGCAGAAGGAGCGCAGTCCGGGCGGCGACTAATCACGCCCTTCTTCTCCACCAAGGCCGATCGCCGCGGCGTCACCCGGGTTGTCTGCCTGGGCTTTCGGCGTCCGGCGGGCCGAGGTGTGGAAAAAAGACGAAAGAGTTCTCGCCTTCTTGGGTCCTATGGTGTAATAGCGCGAATACTCGGCATAGTAGCGACCGTAGCTGTCGGCCAGATCGCTGAAATCGACCTGATTCAACACCATCCCAAGAATTCTCAATCCCTGCGCACGGAGTTGCTCGACCGTGGCCACGAGAGCGCCCTTCTGCGTTTGACCGGCGCTCGCCACCAGTATCGTTCCGTCGACCTCCCGGCCGATGGACAAGGCGTCGGCGAGGGCGAGTGCGGGCGGCGTGTCCACTATGATGAACTTGTAGGTATCGCGCGCGGAGTTGATCAGCCTCCCGAGACTTCCGTCACCCAGACGCGCCGCCGCTCCGGCGCTTGGTTTTCCCGCGGGAAGAAAGTCGATTCCAAGGATGGGCAGGACATAAGGGCTCAGTGCGTCCTCCCGAAGTGCGGTTGAGAGTCCCCGTTCCGCGTCAATCTTGAGCGCCGGGCCCAGAGAGGGCCGTCGCATGTCCGCATCAATGAGCAGTACGCGATTTTTCGTTTCCGCGAGCAGAATCGCGAGCGCCATCGAAGTGGTCGACTTGCCGTCACCCGGCAGCGCACTGCTGACCGAGATCACGGCAACGCCCGAAGGCAGATTCGCGCGCACCACACGGTAAGCCTCCGCCAGGGGCGTGGAGTCGCGGAGAAGCGAAACCAGCCCCTGGTCCGAGACTCTTTTATCCTTAGGGACCACGCCGAGAAGGGGAAGGTCCAGGCCCAGGCTCTTGATCTGATCGACGCTCCGAATCGTTCCATCCAGCAACGCCCGCAGTCGCGCGAGGCCTATTCCGCCCACAAGCCCGATGGCGATGGCGGCCAGGTAGTTCGACGGTCGGTCCGGTAGGACCGGCGTCATCCGAGGGGTCGCGCGCTGCATCACACGCGGTTCGAAGGTGAGCGCATCGCCTCCGCGCTGAGACCGCTCGATCATCTCGGAGAGAGCTCGTTCGCCCGCATCAGCCTCTCTCATGAGCACCACGGCGTCGAACGATTCAACCGCCACGTTTGAGGCCTTGTTGATACCCTTCTCGAGTTCTACGCCGAGAGCTCTTTGCTGGCGGGTGAGAGTGTCGAGTTCCGCCGCGAGTCTCTCCCTCTGGCCCGCGGTTTCGCTCTTCAAACCCTTTTCGACCAGTTCCACCTGCGACAAAAGGGCGAGCACGTCTGGATGTCTCTCGCCCAGCGTCTGCTGCTTAGCCGCGAGTTCGGATTGGAGCGCGTCGATTCTGGCGCGAAGGGTCTGAGCCCGGGCCGAATCGAGAAGCGTGATCGCGTGCGGCGCGTCCGGCGGCGTGCTCAATTGTGCGGCCAGGGTAATCATGCGAGCGCTGACGCTTGCGTACTGGTCCTGCAGGGCTCCAAGCTGCCGTTGGATCATAGGCCGCTGGTAGGCGGGATTCCCGCCCGCGGTGTTCCGGGATTGAGCGCTCAATGCGCCGAGTGTCTCTCCAACGGCTTCCTTCTGCGACCCAAGGCTGCTCGCGAGCAACTCGCGTTCCCGAGCCCGCGCCTCCGCCGATTCGCTGGTCGAGCGTTCCTGGTATTTGTCCACCAGCGTATTCAGCAACTCCGCGCCCGCGAGGGGCTCATGAGAAGAGAGCTGAATGGTCAGCCAAGGCATGTTCGGTGTTCGGACAACCGCGATTCGCGTGGCAAGCGATGAGATCATCTCGCTGTGAGTGGGCGCTTCGGAGACTGGCCCGGTCCAATCCGCGTACCGTTCCTGCAAAACGCCGAACCCGGTGCGCACC
Source organism: uncultured Acidobacteriota bacterium (assembly GCA_964520805.1). GTDB lineage: Bacteria > Acidobacteriota > Vicinamibacteria > Fen-336 > JAGNNV01 > JAGNNV01. The sequence goes on from CAZFQH010000284.1 coordinate 2,684, forward strand.
GGGCCAGACGCGAGTTCTGTCAGCGTTTTCTCGCCGGACGAGGCGTTCACCGCCGCCTCGATCAGATCAGGAGACGTCAAGAGCGTGAGTTCCCTGGTCATTGCCGCTTCGAGTGCGGCCGGATCGGCGATCGCCCGCATGCCTGCAATGCGACTCCGACCCTCTACCGCAATGACCGTCTCGGTTCGGTAGATGGGCCGCGCTAGGAAGTTATAGAGCGCCACCGACAGAAGCGAGACCGCCAAAGGCGCAACGAGCCACCTTCGATAGCGATAGAGGAGGAGCAACTCTTCGTGAAAGGACGAACGAATGTCGGTCGAATCGTTCATGGATATCCTTATTCTAGGACCTTGGAACTGCTGGCTCGACACGGAGTCCGTTCAGAGAACGTGGTCCTGACCGAGTGACGGCACTTCAATGCCCAACAGCGAGCGCGTCCCCAGATCGTCGTCGCCGAGAGCAGTGTGCTCTAGTTCCTGGATCCGGGATGAATCGATCCGAGTCGCGGATCCGGTGCGGTGCGCCTTGAGAATCTGAGGGTGCGGCCTGTGCTCGGGTCTCTCGTCCTTTCGAAAAGAGGCCTCTTTGATTTTGTCGCCGGGTCTGAGGCCGCTGAAAGGTGATTGCGATGTCGCGGTCCACCTCCAGTCCCGACAGCCGAATCAGGTCCCTGGCCAGGTCGACGATCCGTACCGGCTGGCCCAAGCACGTAAGTCGAGCACCCGCGGAGTCCGCGCCGACGATGATGCAAGCCGTCGCGGATCTGCCGACATTGGACGGTCCGGCCTCGCCGCTCATGCCCGATCTCCTCCTTGGACGATCCACGCCTGGTCGCGCTTGTCATCCTCCAACACGCATAGGAATCCCGGGGAAGGCAGCAGGCCAGCGCGCAAAAGATCCTCGTCCTTGTGCGCCCCACAGTTGAAAAGGGAGAGCGTGTATCCGTGCTCAAGGGCGAATGCGCGCAGCCTGCGCGGAAAGTCGGCGGCGGCGTCCGCCCCGCCATCGCCCTTGGACGTGAATAGAACCGACAACCCTCCGCGGTCCCGCTCCAAGATGGCGTGGTTACCCGACCGGTCCGCCAGAACGACCGAAGGCTGTGGTCGGCTGAGATACTGAGCCTCGAATGAGGCCGCCGTCTGATAGTGGAAATGCGTGGCGGTTGTGATCCGCCCCAAGCGACGCCAGAGATCCGCCGCCAGCGACTCGCCCAGGGCAACCGTCCTTAGGCGACTCTCGACGCCGGCCGGTTGGTCGAGAGCGCCTGTCCAATAGCCGGTTTCGACCATCTGCGCGCCTAACCGTTCGAGCGCCCCCTTCGACGGGTTGTTCGCTCGGACAAACCCGAGAACCGCGATAGCACCCGCATGCCTGGCCTGCTCCCGAGCCGCGGCGACCAGCTTTGAGAACAGACCGTGTCCGCGGAAGGACGGTAGTGTCCAGGCTCCGGTCAGGATCGCGACCTCATGACGCTCCCCGATGGCGGACTGCACGGTCCTGTAGGTGAGGCCGAGGCCGGCCACCCACTGAGACGCTTCACTAAGGGCAAGGACATCCGGCGTCCGCACGCCCGCTCGCGCCTTGAAGTACCAGGCGTACTTGTGTTCGTCACCCCATTCAGGAAAACACCGACGAAGGGCGGCGAGATGAGCCTCGGCAGTTCCGACGGGATTGACCTCAAGCCTCACGAGGCCACGTTCTAGCGATTTCGCCGAGGGATGTCCACCACAGCGCGTCGCCGTACTCGTACTGCAAGGCATCGAACAGGCCGCTGAGAGACTCTCGATAGCGGAGATCGAGGCCGTCCTTGGCTACGTAGCCATGAGCGACCTTGATCGCGTGAGCCTTGATGTGCAACAAGCCGCCGCCGTCGATGACCCGCCGCGCGCGATCCGCTTCGCTCGTCGCCTGGAAATTCACGGAGAAATGGAGGAGCCGATTGTCGGCGATCGGCTCCGGTCGTATGAGACTCACACCACGCAATCCGCTCATCGCGGTCCGCGCCACGGGCGATATGGCGGTCTCGAGATCGCGCGCTGACGCGAGGTATTGAAGGCCCTCATCGCACATCGCGGAGATGAGTTGTGGGCTCGCCGCCCAGCCCGGGGGACACAGGCCCGGCTCCGCTTGGAGCTTTGCTTCGATGAAGATGGCTTTGCACTCGGCGAGACGCCGCCGGCACTCCGCGGCGCTCAATCGAGCGAACTCGATGACCGGGTGGAGACCGCGGGCCACGTGATGCAGTCCGTGAAACGCCAGTTCGACCCGAGGGAGCGATCGCAGCTGGTCCACGAATTCAGGATGGCGCGACAATCGCATTTGACCGGCGGGTCGGCGGGGCGAGAGGAACACGTGGTCTCGAACCCCCGGAATGTGGGCAAGCCATTTTCGGGTGGGGAAGGGAGAGATCGCCCGCCAATCCGCGGTCACGAAGAGTGTCGCACGCAACTCATGGTGGCGGGTGAGGAGCGCGTGCAGGTGTCCGAGGGCGCTGTCGCTTGGGTCCCGTCCACTTTCGTATCCCGAGGCTGATGAGGAAGGGTGCACGTCATCAAGGGTGATGCACACGGCCCCTTGCTTCCCCGAAGGAAGCCATTCCGGCGAGTCGCGGAATCGGCGCGTCATACCGCGCGGTCGGACGGTGCGTTGATGAGCCGCAGATAGTGCGCGGTCACGTTCTCCGGCGTCTCGTCCGCCGCCACCCGGCCATAGTCGAGGAGCAGAAAACGTTGACAGAGCGTACTCAAGGTCGCGAGGTCATGGCCAGCGATCAGGACCGTTCTCCCCGAGCGGCAAGCCTCTTCGATGCGGGTCAGGCACTTCCGTCGGAATTCCTCGTCGCCGACCGCCATCACTTCATCGAGGAGAAGGATTTCCGCGTCGAGATGCACCGCGATCGCGAAGGCAAGGCGCAAATACATTCCGGAGGAATAATGTTTGATCGGTTCGTCAGCGAACGTTCCGATGCCCGCGAAGGCGAGTATCTCGTCCTTGAGTCCGTCCACGACCGACCGCCGCATCCCGAGCAGCGCCCCATTCAAGTAGATGTTCTCCCGTCCGGAAAGATCGGGATGAAACCCCGAGCCCACTTCCAGAAGGCTTCCGAGGCGTCCGTAAATGTCGATCTCGCCGCGGGTCGGGCGCAAGACGCGTGACAGTATCTTCAGCAGCGTCGATTTGCCCGCGCCGTTCCGGCCGATGAGCCCCACCACCTCGCCCCGATGAACGGAAAAACTGACGCGGTCGAGCGCGCGGAAGATGTCTGAGCGGGCCCTCGGC
>CAZFQH010000285.1:0-5954 GCA_964520805.1 uncultured Acidobacteriota bacterium
GGCTCCGACGTGGCCCTGCTGCCTCCTTTGCTCGAACGCGTCTTCTTCGGCCTCCTCGCGATCGAAGCCCGGCTCATGGCCTGGTTCAACCTGCCGATCGGGGCGAGTGTCTTCGCCCTGGCCCGAAAACCGGACGCATAGAATCCGGCTGCCAACCGCGATGACCCCCGAAGAGATTGAACGCGAACGCCTGAAAAGCGCCCAGACCCTCGACGACGTGACCGAGGGTGCGCGTGGAACCGATGTCGCGCGAAGCCCGGAAACGGTGCTCGGGGTTCTTCCGCCTCAAGCTCCATCGCCCCAAGCCCCTGTCGTGGGGCCTTCGGGTGTTCCCGAATGGCGCCCGCCCACACCTCCTGATCTCGGCCCCGTGAATGAGTCATTCCGAACCGCGCCCGATCGTCGGTCTGGATCCTTCCTCTCTCTCATCGACGGACGAGAGAAGACGCGCCAGGCCCAGGAACGTTTCAATTCGGATCAGGTGCGCCTCGACAACGCCATGGTGACCTGGACGGCGGAGCACTTCGCGGCCACTCATAAGCATTACGACGCGGTCATCGGGCAGATGCAGCAGCGCATGGACGACATCGATGCCCGGCACCGCGAACTCGAGAAAGAGCTGGTCCGCCACGTCCACGAAATGGCCCGACGCATCGACGTGGTCCTCGGCGAGGGTGAAAAAGGCCGGGTCGCCCACGAAGCCACCCTGCGCTCGCTCCGCGAAAGACTCCGCACCCTCGAAGAACGCCTTCGATGAACCACGAAGCAACGAGCGTAGCCCAATTCACTTGGGCGAAGCGGCGGGGGTGTGGGGGGCTGAGCACCGCGATATGGGCTATCTGCGGCCCCCCACCTCAATGACTACTAAACGCGTCCTCATAGGCGCCGCTCAGGCTCCGTTCATCAACGGAGGGGCCGAAATGCTGGTGCTCTCGTTGCAGCGGGAGCTGAGGCAGCGTGGTTTCCTTGCCGATGTGGCCCAGGTTCCTTTCAAGTGGTACCCGCCGGAAGAGATCGTGCGCCAGGCCCTCGCCTGGCGGCTCATCGACGTCACCGAAAGCAACGGCGACAAAATCGACCTCTTTATCGCCACAAAATTTCCTACCTTTCTGGCCGAGCACTCGTGCAAGGTCGCCTGGATCTTCCACCAGCATCGCGAGGTCTACGACCTGTTCGGCACCGAATACTGTTCCTTTACGGATTCGAAGGAGCACCAGGAGACGAAAGCGACCATTCACTCGCTGGACACGAAGACTTTGTCCGAATGCCGCGACCGCTTCACCATCTCACGCACGGTTTCCGATCGACTGCGACATTTCAACGGGCTCGATTCGACGCCCCTCTATCCACCGCCGCCGCTGTCGGGCCGGTATCGGTTCGAAGAACTCGGCGATTTCCTGCTCTTCGCCGGCCGGTTGGATCGGCTCAAACGCGTGGATCTGCTGATCGATGCTCTCACTCACACTCCCAAAGATGTCCGGCTGAAGATCGCCGGACGCGGGCCTCTCGAAGGAATGCTGCGCGAACGGGCGGAGGCTTCCGGCGTTTCCACTCGAGTGGATTTCCTCGGCTTCGTCCCCGACGAGGATCTGCTGACCTTGCTCGCGACCGCGCGGGCCGCGGTCTACACCCCCGTCAACGAGGACTACGGCTACGTCACACTGGAGGCTTTCCTTTCCGGGAAGACCCTCGTTACCACCAACGACACGGGAGGCGTTTTGGAGTTCGCCACTTCGGAAAGCGGATTCATCAGCGCGCCCACGGCCGCAGGCCTCGGGGCGGAGATGACGCGAGCCTGGAACACACCGAAGACGCGACTTCGTGAAATGGCGGAAGTCGGTCGGAAGAAAGTCGCGCCGATTCAGTGGGACAGTGTCATCGACACGCTGACCGAACAAATTCGAAAGTGACTTCCCTCCCGCTCGAAATCTGGTCGCCCCTGAAGCCGCAGGCGTCCGGGATCGCTGACTATGTCGAGGAACAGTTGCCGTTTTTGGCCCGGGACTTTGCCCTCAGCCTGACCGTTGATGATCCGGACTCCATCTCGGGAGAGCTCAAAGGCCGATACCGGGTGATTCCGGCCGCGCGCAGCGACAAGGCCACTCTCCGCGTCTATCACGTCGGCAACTCGCCGCTCCACGGTTTCATCTACCGGGAGGCTCGGAGAGTCCCGGGCATCGTGGTGCTGCACGAGTGGAACTTGCATGAACTGCTCCTCGGCTTCGCGGTCACGGCGAACGACTTCACCGTCTATCGACGCCAGATGCGGCGCGAACATGGCGAACGCGGCTCTGTGGCCGCCGAAACCATCGCCAAAGCACTCGGAGGACGGTATTGGACCGGTGTCTTCCCCTTGAACATGGAGATTCTGGAGAGAGCCTTGGCCGTGGTCTGTCTCGCCCGCTCGACCTCTTTAAGGGTCGCTGCGCGAACCCTCGGGACACCGCTTCTTTACCTGCCTCATCACGCGGTCCTGCGATCACACACCACCGATCGCGCGGCCGCCCGCGCCCGGCTCGGCTTCGATCAAAACGTTCGCATCGTTCTCGCCCCCGGTCTTGGCACCGCGTCGAAGTCTCTCGACATCGTGAGGGAAGCGGTGCAGGTGATTCGCGACGAGGTCCATGAGGTGCGGCTTGTGACCGTGGGCGGAGGCGGGTCCTCAGAAGTTGGAACCTCGGTGCCCATCCGAGACCTGGGCCGAGTGGATCTCGAAACCCTCGGCGACGCGCTCGTGGCCGCGGACGTGGTGGTCGCACTTCGATTTCCCAGCCGGGGCGAGGCCTCGGGCGTGGTCATGCGCGCGCTTTCGGCCGGGCGGGCCGTCGTCGTCTCGAGCGGTTCCACCGCCGATGAAGACCTGCCGCGAGGGGTCGTGGCTCGAGTGAATCCCGGGGTCTGCGAAGCTTCCGATCTCAGTGCGGTGCTGCGACTTCTTCTGACCGACGACGAAGCGCGGCGGCGTGTGGAAGGATTGGCTTTCGCCTTCGCCTCGACCCTGGGTGTCGAGCCGCTTACCCGCAGGCTCGCGGAATTCGTCCGCGAGGTGAACCGGGATAGGGCAGAGCTCGAAGGCGCGCTGCGGTCGCGGGCCGCTCAGGCCGAACGCTTGCGCGAACCGATCCGAAACGAGATCGAAGCCGCGGCCTCGAGTCTCGGCCTCGCGCACCTCCCATCGAACGTCTTTGAGAGACTTGCAGGATTGTGACCGGGCCCGTCTCCCTATCTGTCGTCATACCCGCATACAACGAGGAGCAGCGCCTCCCCGCGACGCTGGGCACGATCCTCCCCTTCCTGCGTGGCCGTGGCGATTCGTTCGAGGTGGTGGTGGTGGACGACGGTTCAAGCGACCGCACCGCCGCGGTTGCGGCCGCGGCGGGACCGGAGGTCCGCGTCTTGAAGAATCCGGGAAACCGAGGCAAGGGCTATTCGGTCCGGAACGGAATGTTGAACGCCCGCGGGGCCTTTCGACTGATGTCGGACGCCGATCTGTCGACCCCGATCGAGGAACTCGACACTCTTCAAAAGGCCCTCGCGGGCGGGGGCGAGATTGCCATCGCCTCCCGCGCGGTATCCGGAGCCAATCTCGAGAAGCGGCAGTCGGTCATGCGGGAAAGTTCGGGCCGCTTCTTCAACCTCCTGGTGCGCCTTCTCCACCTGCCCGGAATTAAAGACACCCAGTGCGGTTTCAAGCTCTTCTCCGCGGCCGCGGCCGAAGCCGCCTTCCGCGAGGCACGGCTCGATGGCTTCGCGTTCGACGTGGAGGCCCTGGTCCTGGCGCACCGGGCAGGGTTCAAGGTCCAAGAGGTCCCCGTCACCTGGCGAAATGACGAGCAGTCGAGGGTGAGTTTCGGACGGGGCCTCGCGGCCTTCATCGACCTGTTCCGTTTACGCTTCCGCTGATTCCTGGCGACGGCGTTCAGCGCGGAAGGGGCCGCCTCACTTCCTCGCGCCGCCGCAGGGACGCTACCCATTCTTCGATCTTCTGATCCAGCGCTCGCCGCTCAAGCAGATCGTGGATTTCGGGTGCGGCCAGACTAAGGGGCGCGGTCTGTGCGTCGATCGCGAAGCGTTCGTTGAAGATCCTGCGTACCTCGGCGTCCTCAACCCGCACCAGGGGACGCAAACGGACATCGATGTAGCTTGCGATGACCAGCTGAACGATCGCCTTGCGCTTCAGGGCTTGGAGGGAGAAGCCCGGACCCGCTTTCTCCTGAAGGGACAAAAGTGCGGTCGCTACATCCTTGGGAAGAGGAGGCGTATCCAGCAAGCGCGAGGCTTCCTCGAACATCATGACCTCGTCGATGGTCCGTTCGAGGGCTTCCTTTTCGTCGAGTTTCAGGAGCGCGCGCGTGAGTTCAACCTCGGAGAGAAGAATCGGTTTCTTGTTCACGAAGGCCAGAGTCCGTTCCACGACGGTTCCCGCGAACGCGGGGACGGAGGCGGTGATCGCCATCAAACCCGCGAGCGGAACGCCAAGCGAAACAAAGATCCGAAGCCAAAACCCCTTCCCTCGAACGGACCTCCGCTCGTTGCCCAGAAGCCTTCCGCCACGGAGGCGGCTAAAACGCATAGCCCACTCCAAGGTGCAGTTGGAAGAGGCCCTCGCCAGGGCGCCGATCCAGCTTGAAGCCCCAGTCGAGGCGCAATGGCCCGAACGGACTGTGATAGCGCAAACCCACGCCCGCAACCTCGCGCATTTCCTTCGGTTTTATGGCCGAGACCGTCGGGAAAACGTTGCCCATTTCCGCGAACACGTGAAATCCGAAAGCCCTGGTTACGTCCACCCGTGCCTCGATCGCCATGGCGATCAAGGCATTCCCTCCTGAAGGGACGAATCGATTCTCGGGAAGCGCACGTCCCGGCCCCACTTCATCGGTCCGGAAGGCGCGCATCAGCGAGGCGCCGCCCGCAAAAAATCGCTCCGGCAGCGGCAGATCCACCGAGTCGCCGAAAGCTCGCGCCAGACCCAGGCGCGCCGAGGCCGCGATGACCGTGCCCGCTCGAATCTCCTCATACCGAGAGACGAGGGCGGACCCTTTGAGGAAGGAATCTCCACCGAGGGCCGACGTGGACAGGAGAGAGTCGAGGGAAACGAAAGTCCCGCGCCTCGGATTGAGCGCGTCACTTCTGGTGTCGTAGACAAACCCGAGCGAAGGCCCGGAAATCCGGCCATCACACAGGTCCCGGTTCACCTCGGCGCAGTCCGTCTCGACGTCCGACGTGGTTGTGGTCTGAAAGGTGTACTGGGCCAGGATGTTGGCTGAGCCACGGGGGAAGACGGTCTGGGTCTGGAAGCCCAATCGATGGAAATCAAACGCGTCGCGCGAGCGGTCATCCTCGGCGTACAGCCGGACGTTGACGGCCTGGCGGCGTCTAAAGGCATAAGGCTCGGTGAGGGAAAGGAGTGCTCGCGATCCGCGAAGAGAGGAGCGAAGGAACAACGAAGCGCTTCGTCCCAGCCCGGAGATATTGAGCCGAGTGAATTCAACACTGGCACGCCACCGCTCGACCTCCGCCCAACCCACGCCGGGGACGATGGTGATGCGCGGGGCCTCGGTCAGCTGGATCAGGATGTTCCGCCGGTCTTCCTCGGAAGGAATCTCCCGGATCTGGACGTTGGTGAAAAGGCCGGTGGCGGAGAGGGCGGTCTGAGTATCGAGAAGCCTCTGGTAGGAGAGAAGGTCTCCTTCCTTGAGACGGCTCTCGCGAAGCACAACCACGGGCCGGGTGTCCTCAAGGCCCACGACCAGAATGCGACCCACCCGGACCCGAGGACCCGGGGTCACCTGAAAGACGACCTCAACACTTCCTCGATCATCCGAGAAGTCGGCGGTGACCTCGACGCGGGCATCCACATAGCCGTCATCGCGGAGGGAGGCGAGCAGGGCGTTGCGATCACGAGCGACCGCGGCGTTGCGAAAGGGTGCTTTTTCACGGGTCAGCAGTTCGAT
>CAZFQH010000286.1:0-2608 GCA_964520805.1 uncultured Acidobacteriota bacterium
ACCCGACATCGAGAAGAAGGGGCGCGCCGCCTCGCCGGCCACGGCCTTGGCAAGGAGCGTCTTGCCCGTGCCCGGCGGGCCCACGAGCAACGCGCCCTTCGGGAGCCGCCCTCCGAGCTTCGTGAACTTGGCGGGATCCTTGAGGAACTCGATGATCTCGCGGAGTTCGACCTTCGCCTCGTCCGCGCCTGCGACGTCGGCGAAGGTGGTCTTCGGCGTGTCGCCGGAGAGCAGCTTCGCCTTCGACTTGCCGAACGAGAAGGCCTTGTTGCCACCGGCCTGCATCTGCCGCAGGAGGAAGACCCAGATGCCGATGATGATGATCCAAGGCAGCATCTGCAGAATGATCGACCCGATCGAGAGGCGCGGGTCATCGACCTTGATCGCGACCTGCTTCGCCCGGAGGCGCTCGACCTCATTCTCGCTGTTCGAGACCGGGAACTTGGTGGAGAAGCGCTTGGCTTCGCGCCCCTCGATCAAGACGATGTTCTTGAACTCACCGATGACCTCACGGCCCCCGATGATCGTCACGCGCGAGATGTTGTCCGCGGTGAGCTGTTGATCGTACAGCGAGTAGTCGATCGGCGGCGACTGCTCGCTCCGATTGCTCGTCATCTGGAAGAAGACGGTCGGCACAAGGATCGCGAGCACCCAAAGCGACAGGGTGCGCGAGGCCTTACCGAAACCACCGGGCTTGTTCTGAGGCGCGTTAGCCATTGCTCTCCCTACTCGAGGCTGGCCACGAAGGGCACATGTCGGAAATCCTCCGCATGATCCAACCCGTAGCCGACAAGGAATTCGTGCGGAGCATCGAAGCCGACGAACTGCACCGGATGCGAGAGATGCTCCGCGATGTGCTTGTGCAACAAGGCGCAGATCGCGATCGACTTCGGCTTCCGCTCACCCAACACCTGCACGAGCGTCTGCAACGTCCGACCGGAATCCACGATGTCCTCCACCAAGAGGATGTGCTTCCCTTCCAGATGCGTTTCTGGGTCATACACCAAATGCACGTTCCCAGATGAGACCGTCCCCGCGCCGTAGCTCGAGGCCACCAGAAAGTCCACGTGCAGCGGGCGCTTGATCTCCCGCACCAGATCGGACAGAAAGATGAAACTCCCCTTCAGCAACCCGAGGACGAGCAGATCGCCATCAGGATAAGAAGCGGTGATCTCGTCACCCAGTTCCCGAACGCGCGCCGCGATCGTCGGTTCGTCGAAGGCGATGCGCTTGATCGCGCGGCCGAGCAAACGAGGGTCGGCGGACTTGGAAGAGGTGCTCATGTCCCCATTAATATAGTGACACGCCCATCGCTCCGCCCTCCGTGACCGACGGCGCGTGGGCCGCTCGAATCACGAAGCTTGACGCGGTCCGTTCGATCACCGCCCCGCCCGAGAGCGGGATGTGCGCACCGGCCCGTGCCGACGGGGCCCACGCACTCGCGCGCGCGATGCCGCGCCAGTCCATCGTCACCGAGACTCGCCCGGCGAGTTCGGGCCAGAGAACGGCCCATCCCTCCGGACTCAGCGCGCGCACTGACGCGAGCGACAGCACGAGTCCACCGGGGACCATGGTCGGCATGAGCACGTCGTCCACGAATGTGGCCAGCTCCCGGCGCCAGGCCGCGGCGCACACCGAGCGATCCCAGCACCATTCGCCGAAGCCAGGCTGCGCCCGCTCGAGCGCCGGCAGCAGCTCGTGCCGCACCCGATTCCGCTGGTGGGCCATGCTTCTATTGGACGGATCCTCGATGAACGTCACGCCGCGCGCACGCGCGTATTCCATGACCGTGGCGCGCGGGACCTCGAGCAGCGGGCGCGCGACCGTCAAAGGCGCAACCGACGAAGGCGCGGCCAACATGCCCGCCAACCCGCGCGGCCCCGCGTCGCGCAGCAGTCGGAGGACCACCGTCTCGATCTGGTCGTCGCGCGTGTGGGCCGTGACCACGGTCGCGCGGTGCTCCTCGGCCCACCCGTTGAGAAAGCGCCAGCGCGCGGCGCGCCACGACGCCTCGGTGGGTGCCTCCTCGTGCGCCGCCCGCGGCATCGCGCCGGACACCACCGGGAGCTCAAGCCCCAACGCCGCCCGCTCCACCAACGTGCAGGCCCGGGTGGCGGCCGCCCCCGTCCCGTGGTTGAACGTGGCGATGGCGGCGATCTCGTGCCCGCGGGCGCCCGCCATGGCATCGAGCAGGACCATCGAATCGCGGCCGCCGGAGACCGCCAACAGCCAGCGTCCCCGCGGAAGCGAGGCGAGGGAACGATGGATTGCGGCGACCGCTTCACTTTGCGTGGGCACGCGGCTAAAATACTCGCGGTACGACGCCTTCACACCGATTCAGCGGAGCGACGACGTGGAACAGTCCTTTGGCGGCCCTCTTGGTACCCTCATCGCCGGCCTCGGCATGGGTGGCTATTATATCGGGCTCACCTGGATCAATATCCTCTTAGGGATGCTCCTCACCCCGCTCTTCCTGATTCCATTGACCTGGGTTCAGGACGCGCTGGCCAAGAAGAAGGGCGAGTGACCGGCGACTGACACTCACGCGCCCCGGCGCGCGTAGTGAACGAGGGGCGACGCTTTTGAGCGTCGCCCCTCGCGCTGTTTC
>CAZFQH010000286.1:2708-5905 GCA_964520805.1 uncultured Acidobacteriota bacterium
TCGTACGGAACCTCACGGGAAGTGTTCCCCGATCCGGCCGCGGCCCGTAGCTTAGCGGGCATCCCCCTCCCTCTGGAGACTGCCGTGCTCTTCGTTGTCGTGCTCGTCGCCGTCGGCATCTGGTTCATGGTCGCGTACAACGGGCTGATTGCCCTCCGGAACCAAACGGCCAACGCCCTCAGACAGATCGACGTCCAGCTCAAGCGTCGTCATGACCTGATCCCCAACCTGATCAATGCAGTTCAGGCGGCGATGGATTTCGAAAAGGACACCCTGCAGGCCGTGATCTCCGCCCGCAACGGCGCGGTCAAGGCCTCGGCGGGGCTCGACCCGCAGCACGTCCACAACGTAGCGGCCGCGGAGGCGCAGCTCTCGTCGGCCCTCAAGCAGATGATGGTCGTGGTCGAGGCGTATCCGGACCTCAAGGCGACCGCCAACATGGGCCAGTTCCAGGAGGAGTTGAGCTCGACCGAGAACAAGGTCTCGTTTGCCCGACAGCTCTACAACGACACGGCGACGATTTACAACACGCGCCAGCAGCAGTTCCCGACGAATCTCGTGGCGGGCTTTGCTCGTGCGGTGCCGGCGGAGTTGTGGGAGATCGAAGACGTCGCGGAGCGGCTGGTGCCGAAGGTTGAGTTTCGGCGTGGGGCTTAGCGGCGGAATCCGCCGATACCACGACCACGGATAGCGCAGAACCCACGGCTACCACAGAGCCACAGAGCCACAGAGCCCACCGTGCCCGCTGTGACATCTGTGCCCACCGTGCCCGCTGTGACATCTGTGCCCACCGTGCCCACCGTGCCCGCTGTGCCCGCTGTGCCCGCTGTCCCTCTGTGGTGAATCGCCGTGCTCCCCCAACACCAGATGCCTGAACCCCGCACCCTGAACCTCTTTGAACAGCAGGCCGTCAACCGCCGGAAGTCCTGGCTGTTGATCGGCAGCTTCTTCGCGTTCTTTCTCTGGCTGGGGCTGGGGGGCGACTTGATTGCCTACCTCTCCACCCAGCCGATCGAGGGAATCGCCCCCTATGGCTATGTCCACCGCATTCCGTGGCTCGGTCTCCTCATGGCCGGGATCGGACTCTGGCTGGTGATGGATGTCCTCCGAAACGGCGCTAAGAAGGTCCTCTGGACTTCGGGGGCTCAGCCGCTGGTCGCCTCGACCCCGGAAGAGCGCCAGTTCGAAAATGTGGTTGAGGAGATGGCGATCGCGGCAGGGATTCCGAAGCCCAAGCTGTACATCGTCCCCGATGCCGACCCGAACGCCTTCGTGACCGGCACAGCCCCGCTCGAAGCCCACTTGGCGGTGACCGCGGGACTCCTCGCGGTCCTCACGCGAGAGGAACTTCAGGCCGTCGTCGCCCACGAAATGGGGCATGTCAAGAACGAAGACACCAAGCTGATGACCCTGGTGGCAGGCCTCGCCGGGGCCATCCTGCTCATCCGCGACGGGGTCGGACGCTCGTTTCACACCGTCGGCCGCGTCGGGGGCCGGAGCCGAGGTGGCGGCAAGAAGGGGGCGAATCCCCTGATCGTTGTTCTTGTTGTTGTCTATGTATTGTCTTGGATCCTTGCCCCCCTTATCACTCGGCTCATGGCCACGGCGGTGAGCCGGAAGCGCGAGTTCCTGGCCGATGCCATGGCCGCCCAGTTCACCCGGAACCCCGCCGCCCTGGCTGACGCTCTCAATAAGATCGAGAAGCACCACGCGCCGACGACCATGCTCAAGGAGGGGGTGGCGCACCTGTGCATTGTGGACCCCACCGGCCGACTCGCGAACCGGAGCGAGGGGTGGTGGGCGGATCTCTTTGGGACCCATCCGCCGATGTCGCTGCGTGTGGCGCGCCTAAACGCGATGGCGTTCCAAGCTCAGAAGCGGGGTGGTGACCTTGTGCCTTGATGGCAGTCAAGGCTATGCTTACCGAGTGAGCGTGCGTAGATCCCGCGTAGATCCCGCGCGGATGGTCCGGGCGCGGAGTGCTCAGAGCCCGGGGACATTGGCCGCGTGTGCTGCTACCGCCCGGACTAGATGGAGGGGGTACGCACCTGGCAACCTGACGCATCGGTTGACGCAAAGTGGATAAAACAGAACGTGATATATCCGTTCATGGTTTTCCACACGGAGCGCGTATGCAGATGAAAGTGCATGGGGTTGCACCGATATGCATACGATAAACAACATAAGCAGAAATGTCTAACTTGGCATTACATATTGATTTAGACAAATTCACCTTACTCTCTGCTTGATACCAGATACTCGCGCAGGCCACTTTTCAACAAAATGGCACTATGACAACGAAAACAATCGCAATCCTTGTCGGACCCGAGTACGAAGACCTTGAGGTCTGGTATCCGAAGCTCCGCCTTGAGGCCGCGGGATATGCTGCCCCGCTGGTTGGAACCCGGGGCGTGACGTTCAGTGGAAAGCATGGATACCCCGCTGCGGTTGAGCGGGATATTGCAGATCTGGACCACGCCAACTTGGCTGGCGTACTGGCGCCAGGGGGATGGGCTCCAGATAAGCTTCGGCGCGATCCCGCGGTTCTTGAGCTTGTCCGGAGCGTGCACGAGAGGGGCGGGTTAGTGGCGACCATTTGCCACGGGCCCTGGATTCTCATCTCCGCAGGGATCGTCCGCGGCCGTCGGCTGACGTCCACCGTGGGCATCCGGGACGACGTCGTGAACGCCGGGGCGGAGTGGGTGGATCAGGAGGTCGTGGTGGACGGGAACATCATCTCGAGCCGGGTGCCGAAGGATCTACCGACGTTCGGCGAGGCGATGGTGGGGTGGCTGGGCGGGCGGTGAGGCGTCTGAAGTCTCTGGACGGCGAGGCGGGGCCGCAGCTTTGGGGGCATCACACAACCCTCCCCGCCCAGTCCTGTGCCCTCATGAGGCCCGCGCGGGGCTCTAGGGGGCCGTGAGAATCAGCTGAAGGGGAAGGGTGTAGGTCCCCGGTGAATCCGCTGTAAAAAAGTACCGAACCCGCAGGTTCAGACTGATGACGGTGGTGGCGGTTGCCGTTCCAGTCGCCGCCGTCACGGAGCCTGTAGTCACGCCCAGGAAGGTCCCGTTGACCGCGGGATTGTTCCATTGGAGATCGGCGGCCGGTTTGTTCTGACGCGCGGTCCCAGGGGTGGCAGTCCAGACGGCGGCCAGCGCACCAAGTCCGACCGTCCACGCGGTATTGGACTGGAT
>CAZFQH010000287.1:0-756 GCA_964520805.1 uncultured Acidobacteriota bacterium
TGCCGGCCAGACGATCGTTCCCCGCCGCCTGGTCCGCCGCCAGTCGTTTCCGAAGCGCGATCGGACCACCGGCGTTAATCGCGAGTTTGTCTACCGGCCGGCCCAGGAAGTAGCTCAACTGTTCCGCGAACCCGGCGGAGCCGCCAAACCCCAGTTCCTCCTGCGAGTACATGTTCGTGAAGCTGTCGCCCAGAACAAGGATGTCGGCCTGCGGGTCGGGAGACCAGGGCTGTCCGTCCGCCCTGAATACCGGCTGCGTGCGCACGGTCTCAGGCGGATACAGGTCGCGGCCGGCGGGCAAACCGAGCAAAGCCACGAGATCACCCCGCCCGCGGAGCCAGGCCTCACCCCGCGAATACGAAGCACCCCGGCCCTCCGGAAAGGCCACGTGTCGCCTCACGAAAGTCGCCAGCTCCTCCGCCGCGGATTCCATGGCCTGGGGCGTCCAGTGAGAGTCCGTGCGCAGAAACTGGGCGACGCCTTTCTCACGCCGGAGCCGCGAGAGTCGCTCGGAGGGAGCGAAGACCGGAACCTCGTGGTCCGAGAGTCGGGCCAGGAACTGCCGAAAGGAACGGTTTTGCAAAGGCAGTGAATCGGTGCCCAGCGAAGAGAGGCCCTCCGGGTGAATCGCGGCCTTGCCGGGCGTGGGCACCACCACCAGACCGATCCCTCGCTCGGCGAGTTGGGCCGCAAAATCGGCGATGGCCTCCACGGGGCCTTCGCTGTGGGCCTGGAGAAAGCCGGGACCGGTCAGAT
>CAZFQH010000287.1:766-5903 GCA_964520805.1 uncultured Acidobacteriota bacterium
CCGCGGGACGAAAGTACAACCAGCCTTTGCGTCCACGGACAACCTGCTCGTTCCCCGTGTTGAGCCTCCGGGTGAGGAACCCCTGGATCTTGGCGCGCGCGGCATCCCTCACCGTGGAACTTTCGTCGATGGCCGTTTCGAAGTCCCCGATGGCGGCCTTGAGGGTACGGTTGGCCGCGACCACTCCTTCCTCCCGAAGTGTGCGTAACGCGCGGCCTGGGGCGTCTTTGAGCGACGACCACGAAGACGCGGCGCCACGCCTGAACTCGCGGGTCGCTTCGACAACCGCGACTCCCAACAACAGGGTCAGGAAGACAAACGTAATCCCCCGCGCGACGCCTCGCCTAACGTCGGTATGTCCGGCCTCGCGCAGAGCCTCAGGCTTCACGACGGTCGACCTCGAGATCGCGAATGGACATTTAGAAGATGAAATAGATGAAGGGGTTGTAGCCCTGGCTCGCCATCATCACGAGGGCCAGAGACAGGCAGGCAAAGGCAATCGCGGCCCGGGGCACCGTGAGACGCCGCGACCAGTCCCCGGTTTCAGGAGCGATCCACGTCACCAGGCCGGCCACGGCCAGGCTGATCAGGGCATAGGGTGTGAACATGACGAGACCGAGCATCGCAGCCTCAGGCGGTGGACCCGTCACACCGAACATGTCCGCGAGGTAGCTCCCTGCGCTCGGCAGGTCCGGTGCGCGGAAGAACACCCAGGTCACAAGAACGCCGGTGAAAGTGAGAAGCACGCGCCCGGGCTTCGGTAGGAACGAATACGGGCTGCGCTTCCCGAGGGCACGTTCGAACGCGAGCCACGCGCCGTGCAGGCCTCCCCATACGACGAAGTTCCAGGAAGCGCCGTGCCACAGTCCGCCCAGCAGCATGACCACCGCGAGGTTCAAGTACGTCCGCCGCGGACCCTTGCGGTTTCCGCCGAGGGGCAGATAGAGGTAGTCCCGAAGCCAGGTGGAGAGCGAGATATGCCAGCGCCGCCAGAAGTCGGTGATCGATTCGGCGAGATACGGCGAGTCGAAGTTCTTCGGGAAGACGAAGCCGAACATCAGGCCAAGGCCGATGGCCATGTCTGAATAACCGCTGAAGTCGAAGTAGATCTGAAAGGCATAGGCGAGAGCCCCGGTCCAGGCCTCCATGGGATGACGGGTGGCCGCATCGAAGGCGGCGTCAGCGACGAAACCGCAAGGATTGGCGAGCAGGACCTTCTTCGTCATACCCATGCTGAAGAAGACGACACCGCGCGCGAACTTCTCGAACGTGTGCGTCCGCGTGCGGAGCTGGTCGGCCACTTCGGAGAAGCGGAGGATCGGTCCGGCCACGAGTTGAGGGAACATCGAGACGAAGCAGGCGAAATCCACGAAACTCCGGAGGGGCTGGGCGCGACCGCGATAGATGTCGATGGTGTAGGACATCGATTGGAACGTGTAGAAGCTGATGCCGAGCGGCAGCACCACCCGCAGAGCGAAATCGGGCTGAAGGCTCTGGAGGCCCAGGGCTTCCATCACCGCGGTCCACGTGTCGACCGCGAGATTGAAGTATTTGAAGAAGCCGAGGAGCGACAGGTTGCTCACGATCGAGACCAGAAGAAAGGCTCGACGCTTTCGCAATTCCTGCGGAGTTTGCGGTTGATCGGCCCGCTCGGGGCGAGCGAGCTTCAGTCCGCAGACAAAGTCGATCACCGTCGACAGGAGCATCAGGCCCATGAAAGCCGGATTGGCCCAGCCATAGAAGACGTAGCTCGCGAGGGTCAGCCAGAGGTGACGCGCCCGCCCGGGCAGCGCGTAGTACACGGCCAGAACGGCCGGGAGGAAGTAGTAGACGAAGAGGTGAGAGCTAAAAACCATGGGCGAAGGGGCCAGGGGGACTACATAGAATCCAGGGTCGAGGTCAGCCTAGAACGCGAGGGAGATCCTAGGGGATTGCCAGGATGCCCCAATCGGGCCGCGGGCACTTAACTGGCCCGAACGTTGGCCGCGGCGGTTTCCGAGGTGAGGGACTTCACGAGCACCTTCGATCGGCGCTTGCTCTGGTCGTATTTCTCGCGGCGTCCAGGCGGCAGGTCGTCGGGCGTGCCTTCCACAAAACCGCCCTTCGACTGGAAGAAGTTGAAGGCCTGGGTGGAAAGCGCCATCAGCGACTTCAGATTCAGCTCCCGCGCACGCTCCTCGACATACTGCACCATCCGACGGCCCAGGCCCTGATTCTCGTGGGTGGCGCGGACGCATAGGCAGGCGAGCTCCCCGGTTTCGGTTTCGGGGTAGACGTGAAGCGCCACACAGGCCACGGGGTTCTTGTCCACTTCGAAGATGTAGTAGTCGTCGAGCTGCTTCTCGATGGCGGCACGCGTGCGGGGAAGAAGTTCTTCGCTTTCGACCGAAGTCTGAATGAGCTGCTGAATGCTGCGAATATCCCGCTTCTTCGCGCGCCGGATCTGGCGATAGTCGTTGGCGTAGACGAGCGTGCCGATACCCTCATTCGAGAAGATTTCGGCCAACAGGCCCTCGTCGACGCGGCCGCTGATGACATGAACGCGCGGAACGCCGGCCAGGCAGGCCGCCACCGCGTAGCGGGCCTTCGAGGCCTGCTCGGGAGCCACCGTTCCCTCCTGAAGCGCCTTGTCGAGTTCGTCCACCGCCACCTGCCGTGCGATCGAGCCATTGACGCTGAGACCTTCGGCGGTGGTCACAAAGATGAGCTTCACCGCGCCCAGAGCGCGGGCCACCTCATACGCCACCGAGTCCGAGTTGATGCGGTAGGTGTGACCCTCACCGTCCATCCCCAGGGGCGGGATGACCGGCACGATGCCGCTCGCGATGAGCTTCTGCACGAACTCCACGTCGATGCGCTCGACCCGGCCGGTGAAGAGGTGATCGACGCCGCGCAGGATGCCAAGGGGGTGGGCAATGATCGCGTTGGCGCTGGCGCCGCGCAGATCGGCGGCGCTCAGGCCTTCCAGCAGCTCGTGGGTCAAGCGATTCGCCGCGGTGAGAGCCATGTCCAGGGTGGCCGCGTCGGTGACGCCCGCGCCATCGAGGTCGGACGGTTCAGCCCCCGTCTTGTTCGCCAGGACGCGGATCTGCGCGGCAGCGCCGTGAACCAGGATGATGCGAACGTTCAGGGACCACAAAACCGCAACGTCCATCAGGAGGTTGGCGAAGTTCTCGTCGTCGACGATCGCGCCGTCGAGGGCGACCACGAAGGTTTTCTCGCGGAACTGCGGGACATAGCGAAGGATTCCACGGAGGTCGGTGGCGCGCATGAGGGGCTGAAGTAGATCACAAACGCCACTCCGGGGGTCGCTTTCCCCCCATCGCGATTCAACTACACTTTGCCTTGTGACCCCTTCAAAGCCCCCGTTCTCGATTGACGGCCAGGACGCCGAGGAGATTGCCCGCACCCTGGCCGTGGAACACGATGCGGCCGAGGCGGCGCGTACTCAGATCTTTCTCGAACCTCAGACGAATACGGCACCCGCTCCCGAGCCCGGCGACACGGGCCTTCCCGCACCCTATACGGACCGCGGCGAGATCGCCCGCGGGGGCATGGGAGCGGTCCGCCGGGCCTTCGACGAAGACCTCAAACGAATGGTCGCGGTCAAGGTGATGCTGCCGTCGCTCAGCAAGAACCAGTTCCTGGCCCAGCGTTTCGTGGATGAGGCCCGTATCACCGCTCTCATCGATCACCCCAACATCGCTCCGGTGTATCGGCTGGCCAAGGCCGACCACGGCGGAATGTCCCTGGTCATGAAGCTGATTGAAGGGCGCACCTTCACCAACTACATCTACTCGCTCCCCGACCCGCCGTGGGCGGTGGAGACGCTGGACGCGCTGTTGTCGATCTTCGTGAAGGTCTGCGACGGTGTCGCCTTCGCCCACAGCCGCGGAGTCGTGCATCTCGACCTCAAGCCCGACAACATCATGCTTGGCTCCTTCGGTCAGGTGTACGTGGTCGACTGGGGGATCGCGCGCTATCGTCCCGACCCCGAACGCACCGCCCTTCTCACCACGCTCTCTCCGAAGGACGCCTCGACCGGCACACCGTCCTACATGAGTCCCGAGCAGGCGCTGCGGATCGACGCCCACATCAGTGAACTAACCGACGTGTTCCTCCTCGGGGGAATGCTCTACGAGGTGCTAACCGGCCAAAGGCCCTACGGCGGCAGGAACGTGGCCACCATCCTGACCTCCGCGATTCGCGGCATCGTGGTCCCCCCCGCCGAACGCGCTCCCGATCGGGCCATACCTCCGGCCCTCGCCGCCATCGCGATGAAGGCGCTGGCCCCGCAGCCGAAGGATCGCTATCAGAGCGTGCTCGACCTTCAGCGCGACGTGGTGGCTTTCCAGCGCGGCGAAGAACGGGTGCCAAGACGCGCGTACGCGGCGGGAAGCGTGGTCATCCGCGAAGGCGAGCCGGGCGACGAGGCCTTTGTCATCGTCAGCGGGCGCTGCGCGGTCACCTCGATGAGCCACGGACAGCGAGTGGTACTGCGTGAACTCGGACCCGGAGACGTCTTTGGCGAGACCGCGGTTTTCTCAGATGAGCCGCGAAGCGCCACGGTGGAGGCAATCGAGCCGTTGGTCGTCCGAGTGGTCACCGGTCAGACGCTGTCGCAAAGCCTCGGCCTCCAGACCTGGACCGGCGAGTTCATCAAGGCTCTGGCCGAGCGTTTCCGCGAAGCGGACCGGCGGTCGCGCGGCCTGTAGCCAGTTTGGGCAAAGGCCCTCCTGGAGCCGCCTCAACCCTCGCCCGCCATTCCCAGTCCAACGGTTCGTGAGCAGAGCCTTGCCCGGGCGGACCATGTTTCGCTTGCACGTCTCCGCCTTGCTGATTGTTGCCGCCACGACACGGGCGCAGGCTCCCTCGCCATCCCCGATGCGCTGCGAAATCGCCGGGCGCGTTATCTCCGGCGAGACCCCTCTGCCAGGAGTTGCGGTCATCGCGCGATCGGCGGAGGGCCAGGAGCTCACGGCGGCCGCAACCGGAATCGAAGGAACGTACCGTTTGGTCCTGAAGACGGCTGGGACTTATGCCCTAAGCGCTGATCTTCGAGGTTTCGCGGCAGCCGGGCACGAGGTCCGCATCACGTTGGAGGCCTGCCACGTCACTGCTGACTTCTCCTTGGTGC
>CAZFQH010000288.1:0-2342 GCA_964520805.1 uncultured Acidobacteriota bacterium
AAGGAGCGCCCCGTTCACCCGCGGCCAGGCTCAGCCGGCACCCGTCGCCCAGCGGGCCGTGGATATGGCGGCGGTCCCCAGCCCGCTGAAAGCCGTTTCTCAAATCGCGGGTTCGCGGTAGATTTTCCAAAGATCGCGCGACGTTTTCAATTTGGTCGTTTTGCACCAGGAGCCAGGCTCATGTTTGTCACCAGAACCCGCATCTCCCGCCGCACCGCCCTCCGGGGGCTCGGAGCCACCGTGGCTTTGCCTTTCCTCGATGCCATGGTCCCCGCGCGCACCGCCTTCGCGAAGACCGGGCTTTCCAGGGTCCGCTTCTCCGCGATCGAGATGGTGCACGGCTCGGCCGGCAGCACCGCCATCGGTATCGAAAAGAACCTGTGGTCGCCCGCGAAGGTGGGAACGGGCTTCGACCTTGCGCCCTCGGTGTTGTCCCCCCTTGAGCCCTACCGCGACTACCTCACCATCGTCAGCAACACCGATGTGAAGAACGCGGAGGCGTTCAATCCCCCAGAGATCGGCGGCGATCACTTCCGGTCGAGCGCCACCTTCCTCACCCAGATGCATCCAAAGCAGACTCAGGGCTCGGACATCCTGGCCGGAACCTCGATCGATCAGTTCTACGCGCAGCGGGTGGGCCAGGACACGCCCATCCCGTCGATGCAGCTCGCCATCGAGAACGTGGATCAGGCCGGAGGGTGCGCCTACGGCTACGCCTGCGTCTACACCGACACCATCAGCTGGTCGGCCCCGGACAAACCGCTTCCTATGATCCGCGATCCGCGCGCCGCTTTCGATCAGCTCTTCGGGGTGGGCGCCACCGCGGCCGAACGGGCGGCTCAGCGCAACGCGGACAAGAGCATCCTCGACTGGATCACCGGCGAGGCCGCGCGCCTCAAAACCAGGCTCGGGGCGGCTGACCGCGCCCGCCTCTCTGACTATCTCGACAACATCCGCGAGATCGAGCGCCGCATCCAGAAGGTGGAGGCCTTCAACGCGAGCGGCGAAGTCCGCGAGATGCCCGAAGCGCCCATCGGCGTGCCGGACTCGTTCAAGGAGCACGTCCGTCTGATGTTCGACCTTCAGGCCATGGCCTTCGCCTCTGATGTCACCCGCGTCTTCTCCTTCAAAATGGCGCGCGACGGATCCTCGCGCACCTATCCCGAAAGCGGCAACAACCAGGCCTTCCATCCCTGCTCGCACCACCAGGACAAGGAAGAGAAGATCGCCGACTTCGCCAAGATCAACAAATATCACGCGAGCATGCTTCCGTACTTCCTCGACAAGTTGAAGAACTCACCGGACGGCGAGGGCACGCTGCTCGACAACACCCTGATCCTCTACGGGTCGCCCATGGGGAATTCGAATCTTCACAACCACAAGCGCTGCCCGCTTCTCCTCGCGGGTCACGCCGGCGGGAAGCTCAAGGGCGGACTTCACCTGAAGGCCGCGGACGAGACACCCATGGCGAACGTGATGCTGAGCATGCTGCACATCCTCGGCCTCGACGACATGAAATCCTTCGGCGACAGCACGGCCGTCTTCGATCTCAACGCCGTGGCGTCGACCCGGACCTGAAAGCGATGTTGGTCCTACCCAGGCAACTCGCGGCTCTGGCCCTGCTCGCCCTCGCCCTCGCCCTCGCGGCGCCGGTCACGGCTTCGACCGGAGCGACCAGCGTTCTCAACGCCGTGGCCGCGAAAGACAAGGTGGGCCTGCGCGCCCTGCTGAAGGGCGGGGCTGACGTCAATGCCGCGATGGGCGACGGTCTCACCGCCCTCCATCAGGTGGCGATCGACGGCGACATCGAACTCGCGCAGCTGCTCATTTACGCCGGCGCCAACCTCAAGGCAACCACGCGGCTCGGCGGTTACACGCCCCTGCTTCTTGCCGCCAGGAGCGGCGATACGCCGATGATCGAGACCCTGCTCAAGGGCGGGGCGGATCCAAATCAGGCCACCACCAATGGGACTTCGGCCGCGATGTTCGCCGCCGCGTCCGGTAACGTGGCCGCGGTGAAGGCCCTGGTCGGGAAGGGCGCCGACCTTGCGGCCAGGGAGAAGGCGATGGGTCAGACCGCCCTGATGTTCGCGGCGGCGGGCGGGCGCACCGAGGTGGTGAAGTTCCTGGTTGCCCGCGGGGCCGAGGTGAAGGCCGCGACCAGGGTGGTCGACGTGAACGCCTTCACTCGAGAGGCCCAGGAAGCCTTTGCCGCGGCGGTTGCGGGCGGGACGCCGGTGTCGAAACCGGCCGAGGAGGGGAAGTCCGAGGAGGCTTCCGCCGCCGGGTCCGGGGCCAAGGCCGATTCAGCAACCGAAGCCGCGAAAGCAGCGGGCCTCGGC
>CAZFQH010000288.1:2352-5861 GCA_964520805.1 uncultured Acidobacteriota bacterium
GCGGTGCGACCACGATGCGGCCTGCGAACCCCCGGGCCACGGGGGCCACGACGCCCGCGGCCGCGCCTTCAGGAAAGGCCGAAAAGAAGGAGACCACGAAGGCGGAGTTGAAGTCGACACCGACCTCCGCACCTCTGCCCTCGGTCGATTCGAAGGCCGCGGCGGCTCCGGCCGCGCCCGTGGCGACGCCGGCGGAGCCGAAGAAACCGCAGGTGGCGGGTGTTGATCGTCCCTACTTCTATAACGAGATGGTCGCGGCCACGGGCGGCATGACCCCGCTGCTCCTCGCGGTGCGCCAGGGCCATCTCGAGACGACCAACGCGCTGCTCGATGCCGGCGCCGACGTCAATCTCGTGAGTGCCGGCGATAAGACAAGCCCACTCCTCATGGCCACCATCAACGGTCAATTCGACCTCGCCCTCCATCTGCTGGAAAAGGGCGCGGACCCGAATCTCGCGAGTGAGAACGGCGTCACCCCGCTCTACGCCGCGGTCAATGTCCAGTGGGCGCCCAAAGCCCTCTATCCCCAGCCCCGGGCCTACATGCAGCAGAAGGCGAGTTACCTCGA
The DNA here is from genome assembly GCA_964520805.1 of uncultured Acidobacteriota bacterium. GTDB lineage: Bacteria > Acidobacteriota > Vicinamibacteria > Fen-336 > JAGNNV01 > JAGNNV01. The sequence continues at coordinate 2,921 of CAZFQH010000288.1, forward strand.
CCTGATGAAGGCCCTTCTTGACAAGGGCGCGGTGGTGGATGCCCGTCTCAGAAAGAAGGTTTGGTATTCCGGCTACAACTTCGACCTCTCGGGAGTGGACGAAACCGGGGCCACTCCTTTCTGGCGCGCGGCCTACGCCTCCGACGTCGATGCCATGAAACTCCTGGTCGCGCACGGCGCCGACCCGACCATCCGCACCATGAAGTCGGCCGGGCGTCCGCGTACCGGAGACGGCCAGCGCGAGACCAAGGATGTCTCTGGCCTGCCTCCGGTTCCAACCGGAGGGGCGGCCATCACCGCTCTTCAGGCGGCGGCCGGGGTGGGCTATGGCGAGGGGTTCGCCGCCAACTCCCACCGTTTCGCTCCCGGGGGCATGCTCGCGGCGGTGAAGTACCTGGTCGATGAGCTTCATGCCGGGGTCAACGTCGCCGACCACGAAGGTAACACGGCCTTGCATCACGCGGCGGCCCGTGGCGACAACGAGATGATCAAGTACCTGGTGTCGAAGGGCGCCAATGTGATGGCGGTGACCCGGGAGGGCCGAACCACCGTCGATATGGCCAACGCTCCGGTCCAGCGAATCGAGCCCTTCCCGAAAACCATCGCCCTTCTCGAAGGTATGGGGGCCAGGAACAATCACAAGTGCGTCTCATGTGATCTCGGCGCGGCGAAGGCGTCCGGCGACCGCCGGTAGAGAAGCGTTTCCACACGCGAGCGGTCAAAATCGGAGGCAACCTCGCCCGCCACGCCGGGGCCTGACCCCGTCTAGGGGACGTCTAGGGGCGTCTAGGGGTTCGCGGCTGGACGACCGCCCACCTGGCGGCCGATCTCAACAGTCTTGAAGCCGGGTTCGCCCCAGTTGATGACGAACACGCTGAAGCCCTGCTTCATCCGCATCTCGACGTCCTCGGCGCGGGCCGGGTAGCCGCAGGCCACCTTGAACTCCTTACAGGCGGAGAGAACCGACTGAATGGCCGCTTCCCACGCGACCGTATCGACGACCCGTTCGCCCTTGTCGTTCGTCGACGAGAAGACGCCGCGCAGGGTGCCGGCGCCTGGGAACAAGACGCCGATGCCGGGGACCGCCGCGATCTCCCGGACTTTCGCGAGGCCTTCCCTGCTCTCGACGACGGTGAAGTTCACGAGCTCGCCCTTCGGATTGAGGGGCCACAGGTCGGCCCTCTCGCGATAGTCCTTTTCGCTCAGGCCCCAGAACGCGGCGGCCCTGCCCACGGTCTCCGGGCGGGTGCCCCCCTTCGATTTGAAGCGCATGGAGGCAAGACCCGCCTTCACTTCCTCAGCACTCCGAACGTCCACAAAGACGACGCCGCTGACCCCGAGATCGAGCTGTCGGGCGATCCGCTCGGCAGCCTTTACGGGATCGGGGGCGATCTCGTTCATCTTGACCACCAGGGGATGGGTGAGGCGTGGAGTGGGGGTCTTCGCGACCACACCGGCCTCGCTCATGGCCGTGGCGAACTCCGCGAACACGGGATACGCCTTTTCGAAATCGCCTTCCATGGTGCCGTCGAAGATGTAGTCTGCGGCCTTGTAGGCCAAGGCATCCTGCGCAAGCTCCCGCGGCGTCTTCGCGGGGACCGGCAAGGCCACGGGCGCGCCCGGCGGGGTCAAACGCCGGTTGCTCGGGGCATAGAGTCCGAACATCGGCTTCTTCTGCTCCAGCAGGTCGATCATGGGGTTGTGACGCCTTTGAGTCTCGGCGGGAGCGGAGGTCTGCGCGAGCGCCGCCGTGTCCCCAATCAGCGCGGCGAAGCCAAGGACGGCGGAAAGAACTCGTGTTTTCAATGATGTCTCCTGGGGGGAGCGTAAGTGAAACAAGCGCGGTTTGCCAGTCAATCCGCATGACCGCGGACGGTCGTGGCGAAGGCTCGGCGCGCCCCTTTCGCCGACGCACCTGGTCTCCACGGGCGGCGTCACGGTAGCGCGACTCGCAAAGATCGTGACCGAGGACAAAGCGCTGGGACCGGCCGGCCCCCCGGTCGAAACCGTCAGCGAAGCTCCGTTTATACCTTGACGGGCCACGGGACTACACTTTGTAAGGAAACACGACCTTGAACTCCCGGTTGGTTTGTAAGGCGCGAGTGGTCCGAGTCAGATCGCTCAGTCCACGGTCAACGGGACTTCGCGATGACGGCCTTACTGACGTGCGTCCGTCACCTCAATCTCTATTTGCGCGCCGCCAGGCAGGGCGGCTACGCCGAGGAACGTGCGCGAGGGGAGAGGCTTGGGCATCATCTCTACGTAGATCGCGTTGAAGGCTTCGGACTTCGCGACGTCGGCAACATAACGATGATTCGGGGATTCCGTGGTACTGTTTGTCCTGACCGTATCAGAAACCGACACATTTAGACTGGCTCTGGTAGCCGCACGGGTCTTTCAATCTGACGTCGGCGAGCCAGGCCACATAGGCACCCGCAACAGCGCACTCCCCGTGCGACGGCAGCTTCAAACACGAACTTCTCGTGGCTCCCCTATCGGAGCTCAGGTGGTTCCCTCCCCTCCTCATCCCGCGATGGCCGGGGGGCCTAGGACGAACCACGAAGCCGCTGCCACACACTCTGCCCTTTTGCGAAGCCGGAAAACCACAGGAACCCCTTGACCGCAAGCACACCCGAAGAGCAGCGCATCGCGCTTTTCATCGACTTTGAAAACATTGCCATCGGCGTCCGCGACGCCCATTACCGCCGCTTCGACATCAACCTCGTCCTGGAACGACTGGTCGAAAAAGGCAAAATCCTCGCCAAACGCGCCTACGCCGATTGGGGCCGCTACGGGGAATACCGACGCAGCTTCCATGAGGCCGCAGTCGAGCTGATCGAAGTTCCCCAGAAATCGGTGGGCGGGAAGAACTCCGCCGACATCCGACTCGTGGTCGACGCCATGGACATGTCGTTCCAGAAGGAACACATCGACTGCTTCT
>CAZFQH010000289.1:0-5855 GCA_964520805.1 uncultured Acidobacteriota bacterium
GAGTAGATGTCGCCCAGCAGGTCGAAGATGATCTCTTTGCCGTCGGGGCTCACGTCGACGGTCATCCACGTGCCTTCGGTGACATCGAGGTTCGCTGTGGTCTTCGGCCCGGGGGCCTTGTTCACGTCCCACTTGGGCGCATCCTTCCCGGCGTCTTTCGCGGGCCCGGCGTCTTTCGCGGGCCCGGCGTCTTTCGCGGGCGCGGCCGGCGTGGCGGTGGCGGCCGGCGTGGCGGACACGACTGGCGGAGTCTGGGGGGCGGCGGTGGTGACCGTTGCCGCGGCGGCGACGAGCAGGCAAAGAACGGGTTTCATGCTGATTCTCCCTGGGGGTGGTCCGACCGCAGATTCAGCGGCCGAAAAACTTCAAGTGGGCCGCCTCGACCGCCTCGGCGAGACCGCGTGTTTTGCCGTCAAGTTTAACGGGCGATCCGTGTTTTTCGGTGAGTTCAACTTTTCGAACGCCGTGCAACTCAAGGAGGGCCGCGAGGGTCGGATCCTGACCGTGTTGGGTCAGGACGCCCCCCGGGAGACTCGGAAATCGGGACCTCGCTGGTGCGCAGCCACACATCGTCGCGCTCGAAACGAGTCCAGAACTGGAACTCAACCCGGGCCGGCGCCTCCACGGAAGCGATCACCCAGGTCTCTCCCTCCGGCTGGGCGTAACCGCGGATCACCACACTCGTCGCCGCATTGGTGACCAAATCGCCCACGTGCCGAAACCGCTGGCCGAAAAGCGGCTTCTCCTTCTTCTGGATGAGCGCCGCGACAGGCTCGCTCACCATCATCGCCATGCCTGGAAGTACGCCCGTCCGCTGGGTGCTTGAAGGATCTGGGCGCCTTTGATCACTGGATAAACCTCGTTCCGCCCCGCGCCTCCCGCGTCCTCTCCATCATCTGTGTCGTCATCGTGGGCATTCATGGTCGGACAGACGTCACCGAACCTGACCGCAAACGCCGCCGACCCGATAAGCCAGAGCAGGCCTCTATCGGATTTCTTGAGGCAGAGGGCGCCCGGCTTCGAACCTGGGCGGATTGCCCTCGAAGGCGTTGAGCCGCTTTAGGATCTCCTTCGCCTCGGCCTCGTCGCGCACCGCCAGGGTGTCGCGTGTATCGAGTTCGGCGGCAAGGGCCAGAGCCTGGGTGATCCGCGCGGCAGGGGCAGACGTTCCGCGCGAAGAGGCCGAGCGGGCAGCGCTCGGGGCGGCGCGCGCCCATGGTCTCGACGAACCAGCCGCGGTCGAGGGCGAGGTCTGCCGCCTTCCGGGGTTTTTCCTCGGGCGGGCCCTGGGGTCGAAGGTGAAGCAGGAAGTGCACGTACTCCTTCATCGCACTGTCGTCCGGCATCGGCTGACCCTTCCAGTCCGCCTGGTGCCCGGGGTCCTCCGTGGGATCGGCGATGCACAAGTAGCGCGCCCAGTCGGGCAACTCGACTCCGGGACGAGTCCTCCGCAGCCACGCCCCCAATCGTTCGCCCTTCATCGCCCAGCTTCTCCGCGGCGAGGCGGGCCTGCTCGTCGCGCGCCGCCTCAGCACTCGGGAACGGGCGAAAGCCGTGGAGCCTCTGGTCGTCCTCCGACCATTCGCGAACCGAGAGAACCGGACCATGGAGCTTCGTGTCCCAGAAGGTGCGACGACGCCCTTTTCCCTTTTCAAAAGTCGCCACTGCTTCCTCCTTGATTCGAAGGCCGTTCAAAGAGCCGCTGACTATCGCCGCGAAAAACGCTCCATCTCGTCGAGGAAACTGAGCGTCTTCATATCCTCCATGCGATCGAGATAGACGTTTCCATCCAGATGGTCGCACTCGTGTTGGATGACCCGGGCGTGGAATCCGCTGGCGACAAGGGTGTACGGCTTCCCATCGCGACCGAGCGCCTCTAGCCGGACCTTGTCGAATCGGGGCACCAGACCCCGAAGGTCGGGGACGGAGAGGCAACCCTCGATATCGAGAACCCGCTTCTTCGACAACGGGGTGACCGTCGGGTTGATAAGGACGCTGACCGGCACCCCGCGGCGCCCGCCGCGCCCATCTCCCGCCGGAACCTGAAGGACCGCGACCCGAAGACCCACGTGGACCTGAGGGGCAGCCACCCCTACGCCGTGGTACTCGTGCATCGTTTCGACCATGTCATCGAGGAGACGCTGAAAGTCCCGTCCCGTGATGACGGTGGGGTCGACATTTTTCGCACGGGTTCGCACCACCGGGTGACCGATGCGCGCGACTTTAAGGATAGACATGAGCTCGGAATTATAGGCAGATCGCGTTTCGTTTTATCTTTGCAGCCTCGACATGAAGAAAGACGATCTCGACCCGGAAGCGCGCGCCGCCTGGATAAACCTTCCTCACGCCCGCACCGTGGCCGAACGTGTGGACCGGCAGCTCGAGATGCTCCGGGTTCTCGACGGAGAAGGATCGAAGCGGCTCAACGCCGCCATCCTGGGCGTGCGAAACAGGCTCGAGCCCTGGTCGGAGGATGCGGACCCCGAGGTCGCGGCCACCGCCGCCGATCCCATCGTGGACGTGTCGCGCGAACTTGTGCGCGCCATCCTCGACGACGAGCGGGCCCGCAGCGACCGGCTCGGCCAGTGCATCCGGAACCTGTTCGAATGCCTCGGGCTTCCCAACGAAGGGCGTCAGGTCTCCCTCGCATGCGGAGAGAACCCCGACTCGTTCATGCGCTGAGCGCGGACTCCTTCGGCTGGATCTGACGCATCAGCACCCGCGCCACCAGAGAGCCTGCGAGGAGCATGCCGAGAGCCACCAGAGGCTGCGGATCCGGCAGAACACCGGTCGGTTCCTCCACGAAGAGGACGACCACGAACGTTGTCGCATTGAGAGTGGCATGCGCGATGATCGGCGGCCACAAAGAGCCCGTGTCCAGCCGGATCTTCGCGAGGAGCATCCCAAGGATGAACGCGAAAGGAACCCGGTAATAAACGCTCACGATGGCATCGCCGACCCGCAGAGCGTCTATGTGGATGGCCGCGAAGAGTCCGGCCGAGATCACGATCGCCACAATGGGACCAGCGACCTTCCGAAACACCGGAGTGAGCAGGCCGCGGAAGACGATCTCTTCGCAGATCGCGGGAGCGAACGCGATGGCTCCAATCGAGAATATCCAGCCGGAGAGCCCCACCGGCTTCAACAGCTCGTGGAAGCCCTGAAACTGCTCGAGGTAGGCAATCGGCGGCTTGACAAGGACAAACTGCGCCTCGAAGACGCCGAGGCTCAGCGCCCACAGCGCGAGGCCCAGAGCCACCGTTTTCAAGGCACCCCAGGGGACCAGCGGACGAAACCGATAGAGATCGGGAACGGTCCGGCTCAGAAAAACTGCGGCCAGCACCGCGGGCAAGGCGAGGGCCAGTTCGGAGAGGATGAGCACGCCGCGTAGTTCGAGATTCCCCACGAGGCGCGCCTGAGCGAACCCCATGCCGACCAGGCCCACGCCGTAGGCGACGAGAGCAAGGAGAAGACTTCCGACGAGGGCCGGTACCGAGGGTCTTTCCTGACTCATGAACCATGGATTATCCCCTACGGTCGCGTGTACCCCTCCGCACGATCAACGCTCAGCGGGTTTAGATCCGCCTGCTCCGGGCAGCTTTTCGGGTAACAAAGAAACCAGGTAAGCCAGGGGACCTCTTCCGACTCGTGGGTCGGCGATGATCGTCCACGGCTCCGTCCCCTCTCTCCCAGGCGACGCCGACTGAATAGAGAGGACTCCTTGTTCCAAGCCAACCCCGTCGATTCTCCCTCCGCCGCGCCGGACTTAACCCAGAGCGTGGGCCCGCCCGCCGCTTCCGCTGCATCCGTTCCTTCCCAGGATGGACCGAGGGAGCGGATGGTGGCGCTTGGTCCCGGCGCACTCGCCAACGCCGAACTGCTCGCCGTCCTCCTCGGGTCGGGCTCGGCAAGTCGCAGCGTGTTCGATCTCGCGCGTGACCTCAGCGCGCGCGGCCTTCTGTCGTTGTCTCGAACCGACGCCCTTTCCCTGGCCCAACTGCCGGGGCTTGGCCTCGCCAAGGCGCTCCGCGTACTCGCGGCCTTCGAACTCGGCCGTCGCGCGCACTGCGAGGAGGCCCCCGCCCAACCAAGGCTCGATGCCCCCGAGGCGGTGGCCGCCTACCTGCTTCCGCGCCACTCCGGGAAGCCGTGCGAGGCCTTCGGGATCCTCGCTCTCGATTCCCGGCATCGTCTGCTGGGCGAAAAGATCGTGGCGACCGGAGGGCGTCACAGCGTCGCGGTGTCGCCCGCCGATGTGTATCAGGCGGCCCTTCCCTACAGGCCCCGGTCGGTCGTGGCTTTCCACAATCACCCAAGCGGCGACCCGCATCCCTCGGAGGAAGACAAGGCACTGACGTATCGTTTGGCCCGCGCAGGCGAGGTTCTGGGCATTGCTCTGGTCGACCACATCGTTCTGGGACACCGCTCGTTCGCCAGCTTCAAGCAGTTGGGGCTTCTCTAAGTCACTCAAACGAAATAAGATCACGCTCCAGTTGACTCCCCGAACCCTTTTCCACACCACGCCGATTTACTACGTGAACGATGTGCCCCACGCCGGGCACGCATACTGCACCATCGCGTGCGACGCCCTGGCCCGGGCACGGCGGCTTCGCGGGGACCAGGTCTTCTTCCTCACCGGTACCGACGAACACGGCCAGAACATCGAACGAATCGCCCGCGAAAAGGGAGTCCACGAACAGGACTATTGCGACCAGATCTCCGGCGTCTTCCGGGCACTCTGGGACTCCCTCGACATCCGCTACGACGGATTCATCCGCACCACCGACGAGATCCACAAAGCGGGCGTCCTGAAGTTGTGGGAACGGCTCCGGGTCGCGAAAACGCCCGACGGCCAGGATGCGGTGTATCGCGGGAAATACGCGGGCTGGTATTGCCCACGCTGCGAGGCGTTCAAGACCGACGACGAGATGAAGCAGCCAGGCAATATCTGCCCTGATCACGAGCGCCCGTGCGAGTGGACCGAGGAAGAGAACTTCTTCTTCCGCCTCTCCGCCTATCAAACCGTCCTGGACGATCTCATTCGCTCCGACAAGATGAGGATCGCCCCGGAAAGCCGGAAGAACGAAGTCCTCGCCGTGATGAAACAGGGGCTGCAGGACTTCTCCATCTCGCGCGCCCGGGTGAAATGGGGCATTCAGATCCCCGACGACCCCTCGCATGTGTTCTACGTATGGGTCGACGCGCTGTCGAACTACATCACCGCCATAGGCTACGCGGATGATGCGCCGGAGTTCCAGAAATTCTGGGGTCCCGAAGCCGAGCGGATGCACGTGATCGGCAAAGAAATCATCCGCTTCCACTGCCTCTATTGGCCTGGACTCCTCATCGCGGCGGGGCTTCTTCCACCGTCACGGGTATTCGCACACGGCTGGATGACCAAAGACGGGAAAAAGCTCTCAAAAAGCACCGGCAACATCATTGATACTCGTGTCCTCGCCGATCAGTACGGCGTCGACGCGGTGCGCTACTACTTCCTGCGCGAGACCTCGTTCGGCCAGGACTGGGACTTCTCGGAAATAGGCCTCGCCCAGCGCTACAACTCGGATCTCGCGAACGACTTTGGGAACCTGGTGTCGCGTTCCCTGACGATGATCTCGAAGTACTGCGACGGGAAGATCCCCGCCTGGGTTGATCAGGAGCCGTCGGGCTTTCTCCTATTTCCCCAACTTCATGATGAGACGGTCTTCCGACAGTATGATTCTCTCAACTTCTCCGCCGCTCTCAACGAGATCTGGGGACACATCGGCGAGGCCAACCAGGCAATCGTGAAATTCGCGCCCTGGAACGTGGCCAAGGACCCCGGCCGTACGGCCGGGGTCCTTGGCCACGTTCCA
>CAZFQH010000290.1:0-5853 GCA_964520805.1 uncultured Acidobacteriota bacterium
GTCGACAACGTGGCTGCGTATCTTCAGGCTTCGGATGTTTTCGTCTTTCCCACCTTAAATGAGTCTCTCGGCATGTCCGCGGTGGAAGCGCAGGCTTGTGGCCTGCCCGCAGTGGCCTCGCGCACGGGGGGCGTCCCCGACATCATCGAAGACGGTGTGACAGGGATTCTGGTACCTCCTGGGGATGGGCGTGCGTTCTCCGAGGCGCTGCGTCACCTGATTCAGGACACGGAGCTTCGCGCCCGGTACGCGGTGGCCGCGCGAAAAAGGATGGAGGCGCTCTTCGCCACCGAAGTCATGGTGGCACGCTATGTCGAGCTTTTCCGGTCGCTGGCGGCGGCTCGGAGGGCCCCATGAAAATTGCTCTGACCGGGGCATCGGGCTACACCGGTGGCTTCCTTCTCAAGCGGCTTCTCGAGCGCGGAGATTCCGTGAAAGCGCTGGTGCGAGAAGGCTCGGTGACGCCCGCCCTCGGGGCGAGCGGGGCCGAGATCGTGCAGGGTGTCCTCGGGGACCCTGACGCAACGCGACGCCTGGTCGAGGGGTGTGATGGGGTTCTGCATGTGGCCGCGGTCTATCGCACCGCGGGCCACCCGGATTCCTACTACCGCCAGGTGAACGTCGAAGGCACGCGGAAGCTCCTTGAGTCGGCCCTCGCCGCAGGAGTTCGCCGATTTGTTCACACCTCAACGGTGGGCGTTCATGGTCACGTGGAGAACCCGCCGTGCGATGAAGAGGGCCCGGTGGCCCCGAGCGACATCTATCAGGAGACCAAGGCGGAGGCGGACGCGCTCGCTCGTGAGTTCGGCCGGTCCCATTTACTTGAGGTTGCGATCGTGCGACCGGGCGCCATCTATGGACCGGCCGAGACACGTTTGCTCAAAGTGTTCAAGGGGATCGCGCGTGGCCGCTACGCGGTGGTGGGCAGCGGGAAGCCGCACTACCACCTTGTCTACATCGACGATCTGGTCGAGGGCTTTCTGCTGGCCCTGGATCGACCGGAGGCAGCAGGTGAGACATTCATCATCGCGGGTCCGCGGTCGATCTCACAGGATGACCTCGCCCGCGGGGTTGCGCGGGCGACCGGTGGTTCGGTCTGGCCGTTCCACATTCCCGCCTGGCCCATTCAGCGTCTCGGCGATTTGGTCGAAGCGGTCTGTGTTCCCCTCGGTCTCGAACCGCCCATTCATAGGCGCCGGGTTGATTTTTGGGTGAAGAACCGATCCTTCAGCATCGACAAGGCGCGCAGGCTGCTCGGCTACGAACCCAAAGTGGATGTTGCGGAGGGCATCGAGCACACCGCCCGCTGGTATCGCGACCACGCTTGGCTATAGCAGGTCCACCGATCCTTGTGGTGGCCCGCGTGCTCCCCGGGGCGGTTGGGCTCGCTGCCGCGGGGCCGGCTCCCGCGTCGCCACTGGAGTATCGGGACCGCTCCGTCCTCCTGTACAACATGTTTGGGGATCGCCTCCAGCCCCGCTTGGATCCCCCGGTGCCCCCTTACGCTGAGCTCTTTCCCAAAGGCGGATACGGGAACCGTCGCTTCTGGCGATTGATCGGCGCCTCGATGAGGTACCAGGAGATCGTGGCCACCAGGATCGAAATCGCGCTGTAGGTCACGAACATCCAGAAGCCGCGCCGGAGTTCCGGGACGTCCTGCTCGCGCGCGATCATGCGGCCGATGGCGATCAGGAACAGGTGGTAGAGGTAGATGGAGTAGCTGATGCGTCCGATGAAGCGAAGGGGCGAAAGTTCCAGAACCCGCCGGATCAGCGAGGGACCGGTACCGATCGCGAGGAACACCAGAGACACCGAGATGAGCGCCATGCCGATATCCGCGGGAAGCCGGTACGCGAGATGTTCCGTGGCCCGAATGCCGACCGTGTAGCGGTAGCCCTGGGAGAAGAACAGCAGAGGCGCGCCCGCGACGGATGCGAAGAGCGACAATAGCTGGGTTCGCGGGCCTTCATTCCCGTGGCGGTGGGCGATGATGCCGAGGAGCGCGCCGAGTCCGAGGGCATCCATGCAGCCTTGCAGAACCAGATGGGTCTGCTCGAAGGTCCGGCCTTGAAGCGTCCCGACGAACTCATACCCGGTGCTGTAGAGAACGAGGCTCAGGGCCACATAGGCCAGTTTCCTGGCGGGAACCAGCAGCACCACCGCGGGCCACAGAAGATAGAACTGTTCCTCCACACATAGCGACCACAGATGGGTGGCCTGCGCGAGTTTCGCGTCGAAGTAGGCGAGGGCGATGTTGCCGGTGTAGGTGAGGTGCCAGGGAAGAAAATCCGCGATAGGGCCATAGCCCACCCACCAGCCGGCGAGGACGACCAGGTAGTAGATGGGAGCGATGCGCAGGGCGCGGCGGGCCACGAAGGCTTTGAAGACCGCGGAGCGCGTCACCCCGTTGACGCCGACCGCGTCGCGGCCGCGCAGGAGAAGACCGGTGATCAGGAAGCCGGAGAGGACGAAGAACAGCATCACGCCGAAACGTCCCCAATGGAACGCCCACATGACCAGGGACCGATCCGGATAGAAGTGCGATATCAGGACCGCGATGATGGCGATGGCCCGGAGGCCATCGAGGGCCGGGTAGAAGCGTTCGGCGACCGCGTCGCCGGACCGGGGACCTTCCACCTCGGCTACTTCAGGACGGCCGGAACCGCGCCATGGCCCGGAAGAGGCTCACTCGACCCCGATGTGCGGGGAGGGATCGCAGATGTCTTGGTGTCCATGAGTGTCGCCCGAGGATATACGACCCCTTCCCGCCTTCCGCCAACCGCTCCTGCCCGTCGAGTCCCGTGTGGACATGAGCCCCGGACGATGGGAAGCTTGCCACTCGCCCAAATGATCAAGAAAATTGCTCGTCTGCATAAAGCAGGCACGCTGGGATTGGCCGTCAAGGGCGAGATCGGCAACGTGATCTCGCTGTTCGGCAGTGCGGTCTCTTCGCCGCGACTCGTCTACAACCCCTGGACCTACGCCATCTTCCATCGCGCCGCCCTCGAGACCTCGCCCGCCATGGTCGAGGGAATCCTGGGGCAATTCAAGGAAGTGAAGTCCGCAGTGGACTTCGGCTGCGGGACCGGCGCCTACGTCTCTGAGTTCAGAAAACGCGGGGTGGTGGCCCAGGGCTTCGAGTACTCACCGATTGCGCGGAAGGTTGCCCTTGAAGCCTTCGGCATCCAGATCAACGCGTTCGATCTTGAAGACTTCAAAGACGCGGGGGGGCAGTTCGATCTCGCCACCAGCTTCGAGGTGGCGGAGCATCTGACCCCGGAGTTTGGCGATCGCCTGGTGAGTGCCTGCTGTCGTCACGCTCCTCTCGTGGTCTTTTCTGCGGCGGGACCGGGTCAGCCGGGACAGGGACACATCCATCTGCAGCCCAAGTCCTACTGGATTGAGCGCTTCGCAAGGGCCGGTTTCGCGTTCAATGAAGCGAGGACCGTGGCGCTTGAACAGTACCTGCGCACGAACTTGTTCCGCGGATTCTGGCTGGCTGACAACATCGCCGTTTTCGAATCCAACGAGGCCCGTGTATGACTAGAGGCGGGATCACACTGTAGGGGCAACCCTTGTGGTACGTTGCCCATGGATTGTCGAGGACTCAGGTTACAGGGCGGCCGCCAGGGCCGCGCCACCCCAACAACAGGCGAGTTCAGGGTGGCCGGCTCAATGGGGTCCGTGATCAGCCGCGTCGGCGCTGCTTTTCCAGCAATATCGACAGGATCGATCTCCGCCCCGGTCCGGGGAGGCGTTCGACGTAGTCCTCGCCGATGCGGGCGATTTCGAACGGATCGGCGTCCGGTCCCGAAACAGCCGGGCCGCTCGATGCCTTGCCGGCGAAACCGGCGACGTACCCCTCCTCGCGTGCGATTCTTTTCGCGGCTTCGGAGTAGACATGCCACGGATAGCAGACGGTGGTGGCCTCGGCACCGGTTTTCTCGCGAATCAGGCGGCGCGCCTCGCCGAGGTCGAAGCGCAAGGCCTCGCTCGTTTCCGCCGCGGTCTCGTATCGCCCCGCGGCCGCGAGAAACGCCGGCCGTCCCGAGAGCCGGGGGGCCGAGGCCGGAAGCGCCCGCCCCAGCGGGAGCGCACCGCCCCGAACCGTATGACCTCCGTGAGGTACAAACGGGCAGTCGAACTCGCCATAGCCCGAACCCATCGCGGCGGTGACCACACCGCTCGGTTCCTCGCCGACCGGAATCCGCGCATGCAGGTGAGTGTGGCTTTCGATGTCGATGACGTCCCGCATGGCCCGTACCTCGCCCCAGGTTACGAAGGGACGATCGGCCGATTCGTCCCTCGACATGAGCGGTGTGCGGTCGCTCTCCCTCACATCGGCGATGGTCTTCGAAACTTCATCGGAATCGTGGACCGCACTGCTGACGAGAAAAGCGGTGGCGCGCATCCCCAGCCGCTTGAGGGTCGGATAGCCGACCGTCCACGTGGTGGCGCGGCCGTCATCGATGGTGATGAGGACCGATTTCGCGGGAGCAGGATGAAGACCCCGCAGCGCGTCCAGATAGGCCACCATTCCGATGGCCTGATATCCGGCCTCGATCAGGAAGTGCATCTTCCGCTCGAAGGACTGGGGCTCCAGGCTGTGAAAGGTGAAGACCGGGATTTCGCCCAGGCGGGGATGGCCGCCACGCACGAACGACGGATCGCGGGTGACGAGATCGAGAAGGAGACGCCCAGCGTCCAGGACGCGGTTCCGCCGCGACATCAGGCGGGTTCAGCGGGGGTGTCGTGTTCGTGGGACTTGCGAGCCAGCCAGACGAAGAGCCCGCTGATGGACAAAGTAACCACGAGGCCCGCGGCCACGATCGAGAAAGCGAGGGCGCTTTCCCGGGGGAGGCCCACCTGGTTGAAGTAGTAGACGTACACCCCTTCGCGCACCCCCCAGCCATTAAACGAGATGGGGATCACCTGGATGAGGGTGCACAGGGGCACCATCAGCAGGCAGGCGACGAAATCGAGCGGGATTTTGAGCGCGCGCGCCACCATGAAAAAATAGGAGACACCCAGGAACTGAAGCAGCAGGGAGAGGGCAAAGGCCTTGACGACCGCCATCTTCTGCGCACGGTAGGAGTTGACGGCCGCCTGCACGGCCCCGAATTTCTCGAAAGCCCAGGGCAGGCGCCTCAGGCCCACGGCTTCGATGATGGCGGTAACCATCCCGGAACGCAGGAAGATGGCCCCGATGACCACGAAGACCACGGTCAGGCCAAGCAGGATGACACGCGCTCCGGCCAGTTCGCGCACCAGGGGCCCGCCGAGAAGGAAGGCCGTGGTGGCGATGAAGTAAAGAGCCACGAAACCGATCACCCGGTCGAGCAAGGCCACGGTGAGAGAGGCGGTATGGGACCCGGCGGCCTTGGCGGCATCGCGGACCCGGACGACGTCGCCGCCCACGTTGCTGGGCAGGAAGTTGTTGAAGAACGTGGCCACCATGTACGACTGGCACAACTTCTTGAAGGGCGACACCGAGCCGAGGGCGTCGAGCAGTATCTTCCAGCGCACCGTCGAAAGAATCACCACGCTCGCATAGATAAGGATGGCCACCGCGAAGAGGGAGTGCTCGCCCTCAACGACGTGATTGAGGACATCGGAGAGATCGACGCTGCGGAGGAGATAGACCAGCAGCCCCACGGACAGGACCAGCTTGATCAAAAGCAGCAGGTGGCGGTTCAATATGGTCTTCGGGGGAGGGGAATTCGGGGAGCGTCGGTCGCGACGCGCGGTGCTTTTGAGAGAATGAACCGTGATCGTACGACACCGGGCCGATTCTCCGAAGTCTGGAGGCGTACATTGAGCGACTCCGATTCCGCGCCGCCCTCAGCACCTGCT
>CAZFQH010000291.1:0-3049 GCA_964520805.1 uncultured Acidobacteriota bacterium
ACGTAGGTGCGGTCCGTTCCGAGACTCACAGGGCGGCCACGAGGGCCGCCCTGGAAGCGTAGGGGCAGGCCTTGTGCCTGCCCTTTTCTCGCCGCATCCTCGTGATGGTGGCCTGGCCCCTACAATTGCGGGTTGGCGTCGGCCACCGTCACCACACCCCGCTTGCCGGGCTTGACCTTCGGCCCCGTGTCCTGGCCGGGCTCGGGCTTCTCGCCCCGCACGGTGAGTTCGTTGTACACCTTCTTCACCGGAAAGACTTCGCGCGCCTTCATGGCGGCCAGGTGCTTGTCGCCCAGGTTGTCCACTTCACCCATCAGGATGACCTCGCCGTTGGTCACCAGGATGTGGATGCCGTAGGCCCCGGCCGGGTTGAACCCGGGGAAGTAGGGATTGCCGATGCCCATCGCTCCGAACCTTCCGAAGCGTCCACCCGCGGGGTAGCCAATGCCGTTGGCCAGCGCCTGATCGGCGGCCGTGCCGTAGCGGGAGAGGAAGGTGTCGCGATAGATGTTGAGATACACCTTGGCGCGGACCTCGTCATCGAGCACTCCCCAGGGTAGTTCCTCGATGTTGTTCACCACCCGCTTCACACCTGAGACCTTCGCTACGGCTCGCTCCGCCTCTTGCCTGAGCGAGTCCCGGAAGACGTAGCCGCCAAGTTCCACGGTTCCGTCGTCCTTGACCTGGTAGTTGAGGATGTCGAAGACACCGTAGTAGGGCAGTTGTTCGAGACTCTCGCGAACTCCTTTCGACACTTCCGGCTCGACCGTGACGTCCTTCTTTGGGGTCGCCTCGACGGCGCTGACCGCAGTGAAGGCGACCATGGAAAACAATGCGATTCTGCTGATCTTCTTTTTCATTGTGACTCCTCCTGATGACGGGTTGATCGGAACACAACCAGGAAGGAGCAAGGCCCATGCCAGACGCGCACGGCGGAGTCTGAAGACGGTCTTAAGTCGCTTCCGCGCTCGCGCGGGTGTTGCTTCGCCGGCGAAGGAAAAAGCGAAAATGTCTGCGACGATTCGCCCTGCGCGGGAACGTCAGGGTCGTTTAGCGGGGTCGAGCTTCAAGCAGCGCAGCAACTCCCCGAACCGCTCGTCTCCTCTAATCGGATCGAGGATCGGGTCTACCTTTGCGAAGCGAATCCAGTCGGCATGTGCCTCGCACGCGGCCATCAAGTGTGGGAAGGCCGCATCGGCTTCGCCGAGGCCGACCTCGATCACCCCAAGCAATAGAGGGGCAACGTACCCTCCCTTTTGCCGCACGGCCAGAAGCCTGTCGCGGATCGCCCGCGCCCCTTCCAGGTCTCCCGCCCGGGCTCGGGCGAAGGCGATGAGCGCCTGACCCTTGTGGATGCCTGGCGTGAACGAGTTGGCGAGGGCGAATGTCTTGAGAGCGTCAAGGGGGCGACCGAGCAAGGCTTCGGCCAGGCCCTTGCGCCACAGCGAGGCCAGTTCGCGGGGGTGGCGGACCAGCACCCGCGTCCACTGGTCGAGAGCGGTGACGAGGTCGCCCTTGAAGTAGTAGACACGGCCGAGGGCCTCGCCATAGATGCCGCTTGAAGGCTGAATCTCCACGGCACGAAGGGACTCCCGCTCCGCCTGGTCGAGGCGGCCGGTGGGGACAAGCACGCTGATCGCGTAGCTGTGGTGGACCTCAGCGGCGCCGGGGTTGAGATCGAGCGCGCGGCGTATCGCCGCCTCCGCGCCGATCCAGTCATTCTGCCGCGCGAGGAGGTCAGCCATGGCCTGATGGGCCCCGGCGAGATCGGGGTCGAGTCGCAGGGCGCGCCGAGCAGCGTCCATCGCTTGCGGCTGACTCTTCGCCGGATCGACTCCGTCCACAAACGCGGAGATCATCTGCAGCAGGTTTGCATAAGAGGCCCAGCCGGCCGCGAAGTCGGGCGCCCGGTCAATGATCTGCTCGAGCAGGACCTTCGCCCGGCTCAGAGAATCGGGCGAAGCTAGGTCGACCAGACCTTCGGCATCCAGGTACATCCGGTAGACCTCAGGGCTCGGACTCGGCAGAGGACGCGCGGTCAACACCGCACGCTGGCTCGTCGATTGAGAAGCACTCTCGCCTCCTTGCCACCACCAGCCCGTCATGGCGACAACGATAGCGACGAGCACTGCGCCTACCGCGACCCGTCTCGCGACGGAGGGCCCTCGACCGCCGATCCTTGGGTCCCTTCCCGAACGGATCGCGGAAAGCGCGTCCGCCACCTCTTCCGCCGACGGCCGGAGGTTGGGGTCCTTCTCGAGGCAGCTCGAGATGAGGCGCGTCATGCTTTCAGGAAGATTTCCGGGCCCAGGTGCTTGGTTCACTATCGCGTGCAGCGTCCCCTCGACATCGTCCTGCCGGAAGGGGTGTTCCCCGGTAAGAGCCTCGTGAATCACCACGCCGAGGCAGAACACATCGCCGGCCGGCGCGTGGGTGCCGGACCGGATCCTTTCGGGTGACATATACGAAGGAGTGCCGAGGAGCGCTTGACCGGTTTTTGTTTCGTCCTCCGCCCGAAGGACCGGTCGGGCGATGCCCATGTCGAGCAGCTTGACCACGTGGCGGTCGCAGAGAAAGATGTTTCCAGGCTTGATGTCACTGTGGGTGACGCCCGCTGCATGCAAGGCGGCCAGCCCCCGCGCCATCTGTTCCCCCAGCAAGGCGCCGTCGTCCAGGGAGAGGTTCCCCCGTAGAAGCCGGGACCGGAGGGTTTCGCCCTTCAGCAGTTCGAAGACGAGACAGAAGCGTCCGTCGAGGTCGATGATCTCGTACAGGGTGACCAGATTCGGGTGCGCGATGCTCGCCGCGAGTTTGGCCTCGCGCTGGAGCCTCGCCACCGCCTGCGGGTCGAAACGTGACTTCCGGCCAACCATTTTGATGGCCACCGGGCGATCGAGGCGTCGGTGGTGTCCCCGATAAACCTCGCCCATTCCCCCCGCGGCGATCAGGGGCCCGATTTCATAGTCCCCGAAGATGCTCCCGACTGGGAGCTGAGGCTCGATCTCCGTCGCCTGGGCGAGGGTTGCGCGCAGTCGTTCGACCGTCTTCA
>CAZFQH010000291.1:3059-5800 GCA_964520805.1 uncultured Acidobacteriota bacterium
CGGAGGGGTCGGCAGCGAGAGCAACGTCCAGCGGTGAGGACCCGTCGGAAACCGCCAGAGCAGCTAGGCTAGGAGGAGGAAATCATCGTCGACGTTCCCGTCCGTATCTGGTCTGTCAACCATGGGGGGTCAGCCCTGACTCTTGGCCTGGACGGGTTCGCGCGCGCACCCCATTTTATGAGCCAGCTTCGCGAGTGCGCGGCCCACGAACATCCGCGCTGCATCGGCCGACGGCTTGGCCAGATCGCGGACGATCTCCGGGGTAGGTCAGGCCCATCTCAATGCGTGCCACCACCGCGGCCTGCTCGTCCGCATCCAGCACTTGAAGGGCCGCCTCGAACCGGTCCATGGCTTCCCGGCCGAGGAGTTCGTCGAGAGGCGAGGGTTGGAAATCGCGCAGATCGCCCATGACGACGCGGCGGGAAGCACGCGAGACGCGCCGCGCCTCATCGCGCAGCCGGTTCAGGATCGCCTGACGCAGATAACCGAAAAGCGCGCCCGCGCCACGGTTGTCGAACCGATCGACGTTGTTGAGCGCCCGGATCAGGACCTCTTGCACCACGTCGCCGGTATCCATCATGTCACGAGCCGCGGAGGGCAGGCGTCCGCGCGCAAACCTCTCAAGCGGGGCGAGATAGCGGCTCAGGAGCGCCGACTTCGCTTCGTCCCCCCCGACGCGGCGCGCATGAGCAGGTCGCCCGTGGCCTCGTCAGACGGTGCCCGAAGATTCACCTGAAAGCCCCCATCGCGCCACCCCTTTGGGGGCAGCCTAACGCAACGTTCGGATTTTTTGTTCGGTTCTCAGGGTGGTTGGCGTTTACCCATAAGTCTCCAACCAAAAGCAAACTTCAAGGCACACCCTCAAGAGGAACCCATTGTGCCTGACCAACCATCCCCGGGGTGCGGGACGGGCTTGTTGCTGACGAACCCTCGCGTCTCCAAGATCCACGGCCTCCACACTGTCTTGCGCAGTCGCCCCGCGTCCGTCCGCTGCCTCACCACACTAGCTGATTCTCCCTGGATTGGGCCATAATCCCAGAACCTGCGAAGTCGAGGAGGGCGACCGGATGAGCGCTTGGGTGGGAGAGATCGACGGGCTGTACACCGTGCGTGAGGGGCAGGGGCCTGCTCTATTGGTGATGCACGGAGCCATTGGCATCGATCACACTCATCTTCGCCCCTGGCTGGCTCCGCTCACGCGTCACGCGGAGGTCATCTGCTACGACTCCCGCGGCAACGGTCGCTCGAAGCTCTCGGGCTCTCGCGACGCCATCAGCGTCGACAGCCTCTGCGCCGGTGTCGAAAACCTTCGGGCCGCCCTCGGCCTTGAGCGCATGGCGATCCTTGGCCACTCCGGAGGCGCTTCCATCGCCCTTGATTACGCCCGGCGCTATCCCCATCGCGTCCGCGGCCTTGTGCTGGTTTCAGGCACGCCCCGGCTCGACTACATCGAGTCGTTGATGGCAGAACTCGACCGACGGGGGACACCTGAGCAGATGGCCGCCGTGGGGCGTCTCATGTCCGGCGCCAGCTTCAGCGATGAAGAGTTTCGCGAGGCCTGGTTGCGCGTGCTGCCCCTCTATTACCTGACCTATGCGCCTGCCTGCCAGAAGGCGTGGGACGAGACACTTTTTTTGCGGGCCGGCGTGGGTTCAGTATCGGAACAACATCTTCCTGGCCCTTGACGCCCTGGGGTGGCTGCATGAGGTATCGGCCCCGGCGCTCATCATCACCGGACGTCACGACATGATCACCCCCGTGGAGCCGGGGGCTCAGAGGCTGGCAGCCCATCTGCCCAACTCCACCGTGGAAATTTTCGAGAACAGCGGCCACTTTCCGTTAATGGAAGAGCCTGAACGCTTCGCCCAGGTCGTGACGGCCTGGCTTTCACGCATTTCCGACCAGGAACCCGAGGCCTGACCATGCGCCCGAACCGCGGCGCCGCGGAACTGATCGAACGCCTCTACGCCTCGATTGGGGATGCGGACGCGCTACGACATTCGGTGGCCAGCGTGGGCGATCTCCTCCGGGCCGAGGCGGGGGGCGTGCACGAGTATGACTTCGGGTTGAAGAAGGGCCGCGGTATGCTGAAGCTGAGCGATGCCTTCCTTCGCCGCTACGCTGAACACTACTCGTCTCTCAACGTCTGGATGATTCAGGGCCGCGACAAGGTGGCGCCCGGGCGGATTTTGCTCAGCCACGCGATGTTCCCCGAAGAGCGCCTCGAAGACACCGAGTGGTATTCGGACTTCCTTCGTCCCGAGAACCTCTTTCACTCGACCGGTGTGGTCTTGGGTATGGACGCAGGAGTCTCCACCACGGCCACCTTCCTGCGCCCGAAAGGCGCGGGACGATTTGGCTCAGCCGATGTCGCGGCTCTGCGCCGCCTGGCACCTCACCTCCGGCGCGTGTTCGCCCTGCACCGTTAGTTCCAGGCCGCATCCATCCGGGCCGACGATGCCCGCCACCTCCTCGACCGCCTGTCCGTGGCCGTCATTGTGGTCGACGAGGGTATGCGGAACTCGGCTACCGTGAGGATTCAGCTTCGTAACGTCTTCGCGAAAACCGACACCCGAAGGCAATCCGAACTGATCCACCGGATTCTGACCAGTCCGGCCCGCTTCCAGCACGGTTCCTGACTCCGTCCCTCCTGCAGCGTCCCGCTCTGGCCAAGCCAGCCTTTTGATGGGAAACGGCCGCATCGGGTCCGTCTACACAAATTGAACGACGGGGCCATGAGA
>CAZFQH010000292.1:0-5782 GCA_964520805.1 uncultured Acidobacteriota bacterium
TGGTGGTGTCGCGTGCGCCGGACACCACCCTCGATGCGGCAGCGGTCGCGAAGGCCCTGTCGGACCAGTTCGGCGGCAAGGGGGGCGGCAAGCCGGAATTCGCGCAGGCCGGAGGGCTCACGGGTGCGATTGGCCCCATGCTCGGCTCGGCCCGCGATTTCCTTGGTCGATGAGTGCGGGAGCGCTCACCGCGGACCAGATCCTGTTGACACAATCGAAGCGATTGGAGACGAATGACTTCAGAGATTGAGAGCACGGACGACCTCACGCTGGCCTTGAGACTTCGATCGGGCCTCGGTCATGTTCGGACCGAGTTGGCCCGCCGCATCGTTGGCCAGGTGGAGGCCCTCGACCAGGTTTTGCTGACCCTGCTGGTGGGAGGCAACAGCATCATCACCGGAGTGCCGGGTCTCGCGAAGACGCTGATCGTTCACACCATGGCGCAAACCCTCGACCTCAAGTTCTCGCGCATTCAGTTCACGCCTGATCTGATGCCATCGGACATCACCGGCACCGACATCATCCAGGAAGATGCCGAGGGGCGCCGGTCGCTGGTCTTCGCTCCGGGTCCGGTCTTCGCGAATGTGGTGCTGGCCGACGAGATCAATCGAACCCCCCCGAAAACCCAGGCCGCCCTGCTCGAGGCCATGCAGGAACGCCGCGTCACCGTCCAGGGCAAGACCTTCACGCTGACTCCACCGTTCTTCGTCTTCGCTACCCAGAACCCGATCGAGCTCGAGGGCACCTATCCCTTGCCCGAGGCCCAACTCGACCGATTCATGTTCGACATCGTGATCGATCACCTCCCCGAAGAGCAGGAGATGGAGGTCGTCCGCCGGACCACGATCATCGACACCGTCCACTTCACCCCCAGCCTGGGGGCGAGCGACATCATAGAGTTTCAGAAACTGGTCCGCCGGGTTCCCGTTGCCGACGATGTGATTCGCTACGCGGTTCGTCTGGTACGAATGACTCGCCCGGGCGAACCCGGCGTCCTCGATTTCGTTAAGAACTGGGTCGAGTACGGTGCGTCGGTGCGTGCGGCCCAGTATCTGATCCTGGGCGGCAAGGCCCGCGCTCTGATGCTGGGCCGCGCCCACGTCGGCTTCGAGGACATCCGGGCCCTCGCCAAACCCGTCCTTCGTCACCGGTTGCTCCGCACCTTCGCCGCGGAATCAAGCCGGATCACCACGGATACGATCGTCGATCGCATCCTGGAGAAGGCCGCACCGCCGCCCTCGAATCTCCGGTGACCCCGTAGCTCCAGGCCATGCAGACCCGTCCACTGCTCGACCCGAAAGTCGTCCTGCAACTGCGGGATTTGAGCTTCGTGGCCCGCAGTGTCGTCAACGGCTTCGTGGCCGGCCAGCACAAGTCTCGGCACCGCGGGACATCGGTGGACTTCGCCGAACACCGGCCGTACAGCCTCGGTGACGACATCAGGCGTATCGACTGGCGACTCTTCGCCCGAACCGACCGGTACTTCGTAAAGCAGTTCGAGGCGGACTCGAACGCGAGCTTCCTGATCGTCCTCGATATCTCGCGGTCCATGCATTACGGCTCCGCCGGTGTCACCAAGCTCGACTACGCCCGCGGCCTTGCCGCGTGCCTCGCCTACCTCGCGAGTTCCCAGAAGGACCGGGTCGGGCTGATGATGTTCGATTCTGAAGTGCGCGAGTTCATCCCACCGCGCGGGGGACGTTTCGAAGATGTCGTACGCGCCCTCAGTGCAATCCCGGAGCCGCAGGGAGCAGGAACCCTCGCCCCCCCTCTCGGCATGGCCGCCGAGGCTTCGCGGCGCGCGGGAATCGTGGTCCTGCTATCGGACCTCTACGAGGAGCCGGAGGCCGCAGTCGAAGCCATCCGCGCGTTGCAGTACCGCGGCTCCGAAGTTGTCGTCCTCCACATCCTCGATCCTGCAGAGCGAACTTTCCCTTTCAACGACGTCGCTACCTTCGAAGACCTGGAAACCGGCGAACTGGTGCCGGCGGATCCGGTTCGTATCCGGGCCGAGTACCAATCCCTCGTTGAGAAACACATCGCCACCTTGCGGGACAAGCTCGGTCGCGACCGGGTCCAGCATGTCCTCATGGACACCTCGATGCCCATCGAGATCGCCCTCCGCCACTTCCTGCGCGACCGCGGCGGCAGCGCCCGCACCTGATCCTCGTGCTCTCCTTCCTCACGCCCGCCTTCTTCGCCGGCCTGCTCGCGGTGGCGATACCGATCCTTGTCCACCTACGAATGAGGGAGCGGAAAACCTCTCTCCCCTTCCCGTCCCTGATGTTCGTGCGCAAGGTCCCCCACCGGTCGTCCCGCCGCCGCACCCTGCAGAACCTGCTCCTCTTCGCCATGCGGTCGCTGGCCCTCGTTCTGTTGTGCCTCGCCTTCGCTCGCCCGTTCATCCCCGCTGAGGCCGGAGGCGGCGTGGTCAGCGGACCCAAGGGTCTTGTGGTGGCCCTCGACGTCTCGGCGAGCATGGGATACGAGGGGGTCTTTCCAAAAGCGCTCGCGGCGGCCGAACAGGCAATCAAGGAAGTGAGCGCCTCCGACGCCGTTGGCGTTGTGCTGTTCTCCGATCGCGCTCAGGGTGTGGTGCCTCCCTCAACCGACCACACAAAGGCCCTGGCCGCTCTGCGCGAGGCAAGACCCGGGGCCGGCGCCACTCGTTTCGCACCCGCGCTTCGCCTGGCGGGCGACTGGTTGGGTGCCTTGAAAGTCGATCGGCGAGAGATCGTGCTGATCACCGATGGTCAAACGAAGGCGCTCCTGGGAGCGGCCGACGTCGCCCTGCCCCCTGCGACCACCGTTTCGACCCGGTCCGTCGCTCCGGTCGCAGCTGACAACACTGCCGTAACCGACGTCTCGATAGAGGCGGTGCGTGAAGGGGATCGCAGTTTCGCCATCGTCACCGCCCGGCTCATCCACCAAGGCCCTAAAGGTCGTCCTGGCCTTGTGACTCTCGAAGTAGCGGGCCGCCTCATCGAAGAGAAGGCGGTCGTCCTCCCGGAAACTGGAGCGCTCAGCGTGACCTTCGCCCGCGCCCCTCTACCGGATGGGATTTCCAAGGGGCGGGTCCTCCTTGCCGCCGACTCTCTCGGCGTGGATGACACTCTGCATTTCGTACTGGGCGCAGCTGGGGACATCCCGGTGCTGCTGATTGACTCAATGCCCTACGTGGCCCGCGCACTCGAGATCGGCGATCAGCCGGGCTTCGACGTTCGTCAACGCGCCACTCTCATTCCCTCCGACCTCGCGGGTCGAGCCATCGTGATTCTGGGCGAGATGGGTTCCGGCGGTCTTGGCCCCGCGGCCACCACGGCCCTCGTTCGATTCGTGAAAGAAGGCGGGGGCCTCCTCGCCACGGGCTCGGTTGCGGGATTGAGGGGAGAGGCGAGGGATCTCCTTCCCGGAACCTGGGGCGAGAACATCAGCCGGCTCACCGGCGGCGGAGCGTCCATCGGCTTCGTCGACCTCGACCATCCCGCCCTCCTCGCTTTCAAGCAGGCGCGGGGGTCGGACTTCTCCCGCGCACGTTTCCTTCAGTATCGGCGCTTCACCGCCTCAGAATGGGTGGAAGGAGCGCGGACGAAGGCCCTGGCCCGCTTCGACGACGGCCGCGAGGCCCTCATCGAATTCACGGCCGCCAAGGGACGAGTGATCGCCTTCACTTCTCCCCTCGACGGACTGATGAGTGATTTGCCGGTTCAGCCCTTGTTTCTGCCGCTGATCCACGAACTCGTGCGATACGTCTCCGCTCACGAAGAGGCTCCCGTGTTGCACCGAGTTGGTGAGGCGGTCACTCTGGCGGACCGGGCGGCAATAAACCCCCGTGCGCCCTTGTCGGTCTTGTCGCCTGCCGGACGAGTCGAGAAGCGGTCAGAAGGATCTACAGGCGTCGAACTCACCCAGGTTGGGTTCTACGAGGCCGAACTCGCTTCCGGGGCTCGGAAAGTTTTCGCGGCGAACGTGGATCCGGCCGAATCGGATCTGAGCGTTCTGGATCCGGACGAGCTGGAAGCGGCCCTTCGCTCCACCGGCAAAGCCACCGCGCCATTGCCGGCGGCTGGGCCCGCCGAGGCGGGAGCCGGTCAGGGCTTCTGGCGCCTCGGCCTCCTGGGCGTCGTACTTCTCCTGGTCGCCGAGACCGTTCTCGGGAACGCCAAGGGACAAAAAGCAGCCTCCTGATACATTCGCGGGACCTTCCATGGTGATGTTCACCCCCGGCGTGCTCAACGACCATCCGAGACTGGGTCAGGCCCTTCGACGTGTCCGCACGCGGTACACCCTGCGCGTCCTCTTTCGGGGCCTGGCCGTGCTCGCGGCGGGGTCGGTACTGGGGATCGCCGGTGCCGCCTATGCCCTGGACGCCACGCGGTACACCGAAGGTGCCGTGCGCGGAATCACCGGCGTCCTTTATGTCTGGGTTCTCTTCCTCCTCGCCCGATTTGTCGTCGTCCCGATGTGGCGAGGACGGAAGCAGACATCGGACACCGCGATCGCCCGCTACATCGAGGAACACGAGCCTTCCCTCGATGCGGCGTTGCGAAGCGCGGTCGAAGCAAGCGGGTCCTCTCCAGGCCCGGAGGAGTCGAACGCCTTAAGGAGCCGGCTCGTAAGCGACGTGGTCACGCGGCTCGAAGCCTTCGACCTCCCCCGCGAGGTGGAGAGAGCGGAAATGCGGCAGGCCTTCGCCGCACTGAGCGCCGTCGCCGTTCTGGGGACCGCTTTCTACTTTCTTGCCCCCGCTTTCATCCAGCAGGCGTTTCCCTACCTTCTGAGCCCCTTCTCTCGTTCCGGCCGCCCGGCAACCCCCTACAAGGTCGATGTCACCCCGGGCAATCTCACGGTGGCCCGGGCGAGCGATCAGGAGGTTGTGGCGACTCTCAATGGCCTCGACGGTTTGGCGGAGGTGGTGACCCGGCAGCCAGGCTTTGACTGGATCCGATCGCCGATGGTTCGGGAGGAATCCACCGGGGAGAGGGCGGCGCATCGTTTCATGATGCTCTCGGTGATGGCCGATACTGAATACTTCGTGGAGTCCGCGGGTGTCCGATCCGGAGTCTTCACTTTGAGCGTCGTCGATCGACCCTACGTGAAGGCGATCGATCTGGAGTTCCGCCTGCCCGCCTACACTCGGCTCGATCCCCAACGCGTCGAGGGCACGGGCGACATCATCACCCTGAAGGGCACGAACGTGATCTTCTCGATTACGTCGACGGTGCCGGTGCAGGGAGGAAGATTGGTCCTTCAGGGCGCCGAATCGACGCCCCTTCCCCTCGAGGTAGCGGCGAGCGGACTCGCCTTAAGTGGCAAGATGAGCGTGAGCGCCAACGGGTTTTACAAAGTCGAGTTGCAGGGCGCGGACGGCACATTCGTGGGAGCCTCTCCCGACTACGTCATCGAGGTGATTCCGGACTTGCCGCCCCGCCTCGCCTTCGACCGCCCCGGGCGCGATAGCCAGGCCACTCCCATCGAAGAGGTCTTCGCCCAGGTCAAGGCCGAGGACGACTTCGGCCTGGCGAAGGTGGAGTTGATCTACTCCGTGAACGGCGGTGGGGAGAAGGTCGTCCCGCTCCACCAGGCCCCGGTTCTCAAGGAAGTGCTGGCAGGCCACACGTTCTTCCTAGAAGAGTTCTCCCTCAAGCCGGGCGACTTCATCTCGTACTACGCGCGTGGCACCGATTCCGGCGTACCGGCTCAGATAGGCACCACGGACATTTATTTCCTCGAGGCGAGGCCCTATCGCAGGGATTTCCGACAAGCCGAACAGGGCGGAGGA
>CAZFQH010000293.1:0-5771 GCA_964520805.1 uncultured Acidobacteriota bacterium
GCAGCAGGGACCGTGGGCCTCGATGGGATGGTCGGGCGGTTTCAGTGGTGGCGGCGTCGTTTGACGCTTCGGCCCCGGGACGGAGAGTCATGGCTGCGGTTTCCTTCGTTGACGAGGGTTGTTCCTCGAAATTCAATCCCGGGAGGCTAGCCGTCGATATATGACACCCATCGTCATAATTCGCCGGCGAACCACCGTGAACCGGCCGCGCGCGATCTTGGAAGGTCGCGCGGATCGCCGGGCCGGCCGGGGTGCGGAAGGATACCTGCGGCGGTGTGACGAACCGGAGGCGCTGATGAGTATGCTGGAACGAGAGCGGGCCTTGGGGGCGATCCGCGCGGACTCCTAACGCGCTGCCGTCTTCGATCCAGACAGTGCGCTGATCGCGTACACGGCGCCCGGCGTGCGGATGAACAGGGTCTTGTTCGCGATGGCCGGTGTTGCCATGAGGGGCGCGCCCATGTCATTCCGCGCCAGAATCTCGAACGTCCGGCCGGCTTTGAGCACGATCACCTCGCCACCTTCGGCCGCGATATAGACCTTCCCGTCGCTCGCTACCGGCGACGCCGAGTGGGTGGCGCTGGTGCGCTCTCTAAAGAGGAGACCGCCGGTCTTCAGATCGTAGGTTCCGAGGATCCCTTCGTCGCGAACCGCGTAAAGAACCCCCTGGTAGGCGAGGGGAGTGGTGGTGTAAGGCCCGCCCGCTTCCGTTCGCCAGGCGAGCCAGGCGCCGGTCTTCGCATTCTCGGGCTCGGATACATCCCCTCTGGCTCCCGTCTTAATCGTGAAGATGGGCCGCCCGCGATAGCCGCCCGAGAAAACGATCATGTCGTCGGCCACGAACGGCGTGGGCGTTTTCACTTCAGCCTGATCCTTGAACTTCCAAAGCTCGGCTCCGGTGCGCGGGTCGTAGCCGCGCACATATTCACCCCCGACCACGATGAGGTCGGTGCGGGATCCCGCGGTGTGCAACGTGGGCGTGCTCCACACCGGTCGCTCGACTCGCGGCACGTTCCAGAGCTTCTTTCCGGTGGCGAGATCGAACGCGGCGAGATACGAATCCTGGTGGCGATCCACCTGGATGATGACGCGATCCTCAAAGATGACCGGGGAACTCGCGTAGCCCCACTCGGATGTGGGATCCCCGTAGAGGCCGGGGTTCAAAACGCCCAGATCCGCCCGCCATTTGAGCTCTCCTTGCATGTCGAAGGCCGCGACGCCCTCCGAGCCGAGGATCGCCACCACGGTTTTTCCATCCGTGACCGGTGTGGCATTGCTTTGGCTCGATTTCACGTGTCGGGTGGCCCGAGGCACGCCCGAATGCACTTCTTTTGACCAGAGGACTCTTCCGTCGTTCGCGTTGATGCAGGAGATCCGCCAGGTGTGCGGGATCTTGTCGTCCGCCATTCCGATGCCGCTGTCGCCCAGCTTGAGGGCGGGCGGGTTTTCCCGGATCGCCGAGGTCACGAAGAGCTTGTCACCCCAAACCACCGGGCTTGAGTGGCCCTGGCCCGGCACCTCGGCCTTCCAGCGGATGTTTCGGCCCGTCTTCACGTCCCAGTCGGTGGGAAGGTCCTGTTGGTCCGCGACGCCTCGAGCGAACGGACCCCGAAAAGAGGGCCAGTTTTGCGCGGTAGTGGGAGCGGCGAGCAACGCGGACAGGCCGATGGCTACAAATAATTGAAGTGATTGTGTTTGCATGGGAGGTTCCTTACTGCTTGGGACGGAAGACTACCCGAATCGGTTGGAGCGTTTGGGCGAACCGTGCCAGCCGGCCGCGTGGTCGCTCTCTCTATTGTGGCTCGTTGGACACAAAATCGCTGATAGCATCGCGAACTTCATGCGCGAACGCATCCTTATAGTCGACGACGAAGCGGGAGTTCGGGCCTCGCTTTCGGGCATCCTTAGCGACGAGGGGTACAGGGTCGATGCGGTCGAAACCGGCGAAGCCGGGGTGAAGGCGGTTGAATCGAATCGTTACGAACTGGCGCTGCTCGATGTGTGGCTGCCGGGGATCGACGGAATCGAGACCCTCTCCCGCATGCAGGCCGTCGATCCCGACCTTCCCGTCGTGGTCATCTCGGGGCACGGAACCGTCGAGACCGCGGTGAAGGCGGTGCGCCTGGGGGCCGCGGATTTCATTGAGAAGCCGCTCTCTCTCGAGCGCATCCTGCTGGCCGTCTCGAACTCTCTGCGCCGCCGAAAGCTGGAGCAGGAGGTGCGCGCCCTCAAAGCCGAGGTTGAGCACAAACATCAGATCGTGGGCGAAAGCGAGGCAATCAAGGAATTGCTCGGGATCATCGCCCAGGCGGCCCCAAGCAACGGTCGCGTCCTCATTACCGGCGAGAACGGCACCGGCAAGGAACTGGTGGCCCGAGGCATTCACCGGCAGAGCCTGCGCAGCGGCGGTCCCTTCGTGGAGGTGAACTGTGCGGCCATCCCCGAGGAGCTGATCGAAAGCGAACTCTTCGGCCATGCCAAGGGCTCGTTCACCGGAGCCACCGCGTCGCGCAAGGGCAAGTTCGAGATCGCCGATGGAGGCACGCTGTTTCTCGACGAGATCGGCGACATGACCCTGAAGACGCAGGCCAAGGTCCTCCGCGCCCTTCAGGAGCAGAAGATCGAGCCGGTCGGCGGCTCGGCCAGCGTGAACGTGGATGTGCGCGTCATCGCGGCCACTAACAAGAGCCTGGAAGAGGAAATCCGCCGGGGTACCTTCCGCGAGGATCTCTACTTCCGCCTCAACGTCATACCGATTCATGTGATCCCACTGCGGGAGCGGCGCTCCGACGTTCCCATGCTTGTCCGCCACTTCAGCCGCGAATACGCGGCGGAGTACGGCCGGCACATCAAGGACTATTCACCCGCGGCCATGGAGATGCTGACCGCGCACGACTGGCCGGGGAATGTGCGCGAACTTCGCAACATGGTCGAACGCCTCGTGATCATGGCGAAGGCCGATGTGGTGGAAGTGAGTGACCTCGGCGTGCTGCGATCGGCTCCGCTTTCCGAGATCCCCGCGAACCTGCCGGCGGTAGGACCCGTGACCCCGGAAGCAGCACCTGCCGGGTCGTCGCCGCCGTTCGCCGGTGCCTTCGGGAATTTCGAGACCCTGGCGCTCGCCCGCGAGGACTTTGAGCGTCGCTACATTGCCAGGAAACACGAGCTTTGCAAGGGCAACATGAGCCGGACTGCCGAAGCGCTGGGAGTCGAGCGCTCCTACCTCTACAAGAAGATGAAGGCTCTTGGTCTCATCGCTCCGAAAAAGGCCGAAGAGGGCGCCGAACCCGATGTCTCCTGACCCGTCCTCTTCGCCCCGGCCGAAGCTGCGGATGGGCGTCATCAGCACGGCGAACATCGGTCGCAACCAGGTCATTCCCGCCATTCACGCGTCGTCAAACGCCGAAGTCGTCGCCGTGGCCAGCCGGGAACTCGATCGCGCCCGCGAGTTTGCCGAAAAGACCGCGATCCCGCGCTTCTACGATTCCTATGACGCCCTGCTGGCCGACCCCGAGGTAGACGCGGTCTACATCCCGCTACCCAATTCCCTGCATCCGGAGTGGGTGATCCGCGCTGCTCAAAAAGGAAAGCACATCCTCTGCGAAAAGCCTCTCGCTACGAGCGCCGCCTTATGCCGTGAAATGCAGACCGCCGCGGACGCCCATCGGGTCACCCTGATGGAGGCCTTCATGTACCGGTTCCACCCCAGAACCGAGAGGCTGTTCGAACTCGTCGCGAGCGCAGTCGCGGGGGAAATCCGAATCATCCGCAGCGCCTTCACGTTCAAGCTGCTGAGCACCGACAACATCAGGTTCTTTCCCGAATTGGGCGGCGGGGCCCTTTACGATCTTGGTTGCTACTGCGTCGATGTGAGTCGCCGCCTCGCGCGGTCCGAGCCCATAGAGGCGCAGGCGTTCGCGCAGTGGAATGAGCGGGGCGTCGACAACGCGCTCCAGGGTTCGATCCGTTTTGCCAACGGCGTTTCCGCTCATTTCGACTGCTCATTCCTGATGGAGCGCCGCGAGTTCGTCGAAGCCGCGGGCACGGACGGCGCGATCGCGTCGTCTTCGGGCACCTTTGTGAACAGCACGGATGAAGTGGAAATCATCCAGTACCGGGGACGCGAGCCTCAGGTCGTTCACCGGGTGAAAGGCGATAACCACTATCGCTTGATGGTCGAGCACTTCGCGGACGCCGCGCAGGGCCGGGTCACCCTTCGTTACGGAATCGACGATTCGATCGGGAACTTGAGGGTCATCGAGGCACTGTACGAATCCGCGCAAGCGGGCGGCAGGCCGGTGCCGGTACGGTCCGAGGTTCGATTGAGTTGAGCCTTGGTGCGGACCAGGCGCCGATGCGCGTCCTCAGCGAAACCCATGGAGCGGATTCGTAGGAGCCGACCGCGCCGGGAAAGGAGGGCGGGTTCAGCGGAAATGGGTCGTGGACTTCCCCGAAGTGGTTCACCGAGGACGGCTCCGAGTTCTTCCTCAACTGGAGCGCCGCCCTGAAGCAGGGACATTTCTCCGAGAAGGACGAGGGATACGCGGAAGGCATCTGCGAGGCGTTCGGTGCGCGCTTCGAGCGGACCGACCGCGACGAGGACCGCGAAGACGAGACTCGACTCGGCGTATCGCGGGAGACAAAACATGAGCGAAGTTGAACAAATCGAGAGCCGGATCAAGAGCCTGTCTCCGAGAGACCTGGCGGAGCTTCGCGCATGGTTCGCCGACTTCGATGCTCAGGCCTGGGACCGGCAGATCGAGGCTGGCCGTTTCGCGGTTTCGGTGAGCGGCAACTGGCGAATGACGTTTGCCTTCCCAGAGAAACACGCTATCGATGTCGACTACGAGGACTACCACTGAGGTCTCCTGGGGACTACGTCGAGCAGTTGACGTTTCTGCTGTTTCTCAAAATGGCGGACGAGCAGTCGAAGGCGCTCTTCAACAACCCCTCGGCGATTCCGAAGGGCGCTCAAAGGCTCGACCTTTGCCTCAGCCGCGCGGCCCGAGCAGCACAGCGCCGAGTGCGAAGCCCGGGCCGTGCTCGGCAGTGGTGTGCGAGCCGTCGCCACCCTCGAAGTCGATTCTCCACCGCCGCCGGCCAGGGTTCCAGTCGACCTCGAACCGAACCCGTCCCGGCCCTTTCGGCAACCGTTCGATGGGCAGCAGGGTTCCTCCCCAATGCGTGCCGGTGCGGGTGGAGAGCAAGATCCCAGGCGCGAGTCGTGCTACGACCCAGACGCCCAGGCCCGACACCTCGCTCGCATCATGGAGGGCGAACTCCGCGCGTCCTGGCGGCAGCGCTTGAGCGGGTTCGGCCTTCCTCAGGTCGACGCTCAGTAGCCTCCGCGAACGCGTCAACGTCCGCAATCGCCCGGGGCCGATCCAGTGCGGCACCTGGCCGGCCAGGGAGCCAAAGCTTTCGGTCTTCAGGTCGGCGGGCGAAAGACCAGGTGTTGTGGCCGGCGCGGCCTGCAGACCCACCATCTCCGGCACCAGCACGCCACCCGGCCGCACGAATTGCTCCCGAGCGTGCGCCATGTGGCCCACGATGCCCTCCTCGAAACCGGCAGTGCCGATCATCTCGCCAATCGCCATGTCGAATTCGCGGGTGAGCCCCGCCTTGTACGCATCGACGCACAACACCTCGACCCGGTCCGCCACGCCATTCTCGCGAGCCAACCGTTCGATCACCCGGCACAGCAACTCCTCGCGTTCGATGGCAACCACGCGGCGCGCCCCAAGGCCTGCGGCGACCACCGCCCAGATGTG
>CAZFQH010000294.1:0-5722 GCA_964520805.1 uncultured Acidobacteriota bacterium
GGGCTAGTCCTCTCACTGGTGACGGTGTTCAAGACTCAGTGGGCTCCAGTGACGACGCCCCTCTACGCGGTGTTTGAGGGCCTCTTCGTTGGAACGATTTCCTTACTCTTCAACGTTCGCTACCCCGGAATAGCGTTCAACGCCGCTGCGTTGACACTGGCGATTCTTGCTGCGCTTCTTCTCGCGTATCGATCCGGCTGGATCCATCCAAGCGAGAACATCAAGCTCGGCATCGCGGCAGCGGTGGGGTCGCGCTGGTCTATCTGGTCGGGATAGGCCTCAGTTTCTTTGGCAAGAGCATCCCCCTGATTCATGGCAGCGGGCCGATCGGCATCGGATTCAGCCTGTTTGTGGTGGCTCGGTACTAGGGAAATGGAATTTGAGGCGAGCGAAAGGCCATGAACAGGCCGAAACGGGCTTCGATCGCCGGGAGAATCTGCGTGAGGATGCCGCGGTTTCCGGCCGAAATTGGAGGTGTAGAGACACCTCCGGCATCGATATGGCGCGGCTCTTTTTTCGGTTGCGGGTTAGTTGGTGCGGCGGAGGAAGGGCAGTTCGGCGCTTACCCCCACAAACTCGATGTCGACCGGAGAGGGCTGAACGACCTCGCCTTCAAGACCGCGACGTGACACCCGGTTTGACGCCGTAGAAGGTCTGGGCTGGGTGCCGCCGAGGCTGGTGCCCCCCAAGGGGAGGCTGCGCGCTGTGGTCGGAAGTGGATGTAGTAGTAGAGGGCGATTGCGGTCCGCGTCTCGAAGTCCTTGAAGGTGAGCGGCGGGATCACTTTGAGCAAGCCGATGCCCTTCAGGGTTTTCCAGAAGCGTTCGAGGCGAGCGTTGGCATCGAGGTTTTCGACGGAAGCGTCGCGTCCGCGGGAGGCGGCGAGGTGAGTGGCGTCGGCTGTGCCCATCAGCCTTGCGGCCTTAAGGATGGCGCGGTTGGGGCGGCAATGGGAGTTTGCGACTGGATTTTGGACATGGATGCGGCCTGGAGTCCACACTTTGTCGGGCGGAGATTGGGGTGTCGTCCTGCGGTCCGGGCGGTTTCCCTGCGCGGCGGCGGAGATCCCCCTCATCAAAGGCCGCAAACAGACGGACGTCTCTCGTGAAGGCCGATGGGCCTCGATGTGTGAGAACGAGTGAGGTTTGTGTTCGGCGGCGTGAGCAGGAACGAGGAAAGGGATAGTTCCTCGTCGCCGACGGAAGGTGACGGATCTCGAGTCCGAGGTCCTTTGGTCCTTCGCCTGGGCGTCCGCGCGCGGCGACTTTGCGCTCTTCACCACGGGTTCTCGCCGGGCGAAGACTTCGGCCGGAGTGGCCCCGTCCATCCCTCGCCCTCGGTGTGGGCGGAAGAAGACGTAGTGGGTAAGGAAAACCGCGAGTCTCTGTTCGAACTCGCGAAGATCGGCGGGCCGGTTCGGCGCGCGGAGTTTCGCGATGTCCTTGAGTGTCCGCCAGAATCGTTCAAGGCGTGCGGTGGCGTGAATGTTGTCCTTGAACGCGAAGCGCGGCTTGATTCCAAGCGCGGTGCAAGCGTTCCGGAACACGTCGGATATGAACTCCGGCCCCCGATCGGTGATGATGTACTTCGGCTTTCCGAAGGCGCGGACGGCGGGCTCGAGGAGATTCGACATGAGGTTTCCGTCCGGCTTCCCCTCGAAGGAGGTGATGGCGAGCGGAGTTCTGGAGTGGCCGTCGAAGACCGCGGCGGCGGCGAGGTCACGCTCGTTGAAGAACGTCTTGAAGAACGTCGAATCCATCATCCAGACGTGATTGACGAAGTTGATGACGACGGGGGCTGGGAGCTTCTCCGGGGCGGCCGTCGGACCCCCTCGCGCTCAAGCTGACCTCGGACTACCGAAGCGCTCCGTGCCCGCGACCGCCCGATCGCCAACGTCATCGGCTCGTCGACACTAAGATCGGAGGGCTTGTCCAAAACTGAAGCTCCGGATCCCCGTCGCCGTATTCCCCAAGTGGCGAAACTTCTGGAGCGGGAAGTGGTGAAGGCCGCGATCGCCCGCCGGGGCCTGCCCGTCGTCGAGCGGGAAGCGCAGGTGCAGGTAGCGAAACTGCGCTCGCTCGCCACTTCTTCGCCGATCGAGGTCTTCGAACGCGCCCTCGAAACCCTGGACGCCCGCATCGTACAGGCCAGCGAACGGGCCTCGACCCTGTCTTTGCGGCGGGTCATCAACGCCACCGGGGTCGTGGTCCACACAAATCTCGGACGGGCGCCTTTGTCCCCGGAGGTTGCGGCCCACGTGGCCGAAATCGCCGCGTCGTATTCGAATCTCGAGTTCGATCTGAGCCTTGGGGATCGCGGTCATCGGGAGACCCACGCCGAGGGCCGGCTGCAATCGATCCTGAAGGCCGAGTCTTCGGTGGTGGTGAACAACAACGCGGCCGCCGTCCTTCTCGCGGTGAACACCTTCGCGGAGGGCCGCGACGTGCTGGTGAGCCGCGGCGAGCTGGTCGAGATCGGCGGCTCCTTTCGGATCCCGGAGATTCTGAAGAAGGGCGGAGCGCAACTCGTCGAGGTGGGCACCACCAATCGCACTCGGATCGCGGATTTCGCGAACGCCATCACCGCCCGAACCGGCCTCATCCTGCGGGTTCATCCTTCGAATTTCCGGATTGTCGGTTTCACCGAATCAGCTTCGCTTCCGGACCTCGTGGCACTTGGGCGGGAGCGGTCGGTTACCGTAGTCGAGGATCTCGGCAGTGGTCTGATCGCCTCGATGGCGGCGCCTCTGAATCACGAAGCGACCATTGCGGAGAGTCTGGCCGCAGGGGTTGATGTGGTGACCGCGAGCGGAGACAAGCTGCTTGGCGGGCCTCAGGCCGGGCTCCTGGTGGGACGGAAGAGGTCGATCGATGCTTTGCGGCGGAATCCGCTTTACCGCGCGTTGCGGGTGGACAAGATGACCATCGCCGCTCTCGATTCCGTCCTGGCCCTGCACGAGGCCGGGAAGATGGCGTCGCTTCCCGTGCCGCGGATGCTGGCCGAAAAGGTCACGGCGATCCAGGCCCGCGCGGAGCGCCTGCGCGCCAGGATCGAGAGTCGCGGTGTCGCGGCCACGCTGGGTGTGCGGAGCGTCGATTCCGCGGTGGGAGGAGGGGCCGCTCCTGATATCGCCCTTCCCTCGGCGGCGCTCACGGTTCGGCCTTTGAACTTTTCCGCGGAATCGCTCTCTCGATTGTTGCGCGAGGCGAGGCCGCCGATCATCTCGCGCATCGAGGACAATGCGGTTCTTTTCGATCTGCGTACCGTGCTCCCGGGCGAGGAGACAGAGATCGAGGAAACCCTGGCCGGCATACTGAAAGGCGTCGCATCCCTATGAGTTCCTACCCTCGCCTGCGGATCGTCCTCGGGTTCGTCGTGTGTGTCGGCCTGGTCGGACAAGGTGCCGTGGTGGCGCAAGTCCCCCCTACCCTCGTGACTCGGGCCTACGGCCGCGCGGTGGTGGAGGTGGGCATCTCCCGCGCCCAGCCAGGCGGGGTCTTCGGCGTTGAGGTTCGGAAC
This sequence comes from uncultured Acidobacteriota bacterium, assembly GCA_964520805.1. Taxonomy (GTDB): domain Bacteria; phylum Acidobacteriota; class Vicinamibacteria; order Fen-336; family JAGNNV01; genus JAGNNV01. Next base: position 3,520 of record CAZFQH010000294.1, read on the forward strand.
GGACGTTGGGCCACGGTGAACACTCTGCTCGATGGGCGGCGCGGGGCCATGAACCGGGAAACCGGCCGGCTCTTCGGAATCATCCCGGTGGCTCTCGACACCGCCCCCGGCGATCACAAGCTTTCGCTCTACTTTCCTGGCGGCCGGACAACGGGCGGGGCCACGAGCCTCAGTGTTCCCGTGGCGGGTCAGGTACGCCCGGGCCGCGCCCGCGCGCTTTCGCCCGAAGGAATCGCGACGGCGTCCACGCAGGCCGCCCTGGGTCACGGGCGATTTCTGCTCGGCTCCATTCGAACTCGCGACACGAAGTCGTACCACACGGGTCCGCTGCGGACACCGGTCGAGGCTCCGGTGGCATTTCCCTTCGGCGGCAATGAGGACTATGGACGAGTGATGGGGCCGCTCAAGGATGGCCTTATGGGCGAACATCACCGCGGCGTCGACTATGAGACGCCCCCGGGCACCAACGTGATGGCCCCGGGCGCGGGCGTTGTGCTGCTTGCCCGCAGTCTGATCTTTTCGGGAGAAACCGTGGTGATCGGTCATGGCAACGGTCTCATCAGCGTGCTCTCGCACCTGACCTACGTGAGTGTGCGGGAGGGAGATGTCGTGGCCATCGGCACCACTATCGGAACTTCAGGGAAGACGGGTCTCGGCGCACTCACGCCCCACCTGTGTTTTTCCGTCTACCTGCACTCGTTGAACGTCGACCCTGAAGCGATGATGGACGCGACGCTGTGGCCTCCGTCGGCCAGGTAGATTCTGGGTGCGAACGGTCTACGGCGTCCGGCGTTGACGCATCACCTCGTAGGCGGCGACCGCGACCGCGTTCGAGAGATTGACTGACCTCACCGATCCCGGCACTTGGGGCAAGGATACGAGAGCGTCGCGATACCTCTCCCGAATCGTCTGGCCCAGCCCGCTGCTTTCGCGGCCGAAAACCAGCACGGTGGGCCCGGTGTAGTCCCGATCCCAGTACGACGCCTTCGCCTCGGCGGAGAAGAACACCGGAGTTCCGAGTCGGGGCAGGGCATCCTCGATCGCGTCGAAGTTCTCCCACACCACGGGATTCACCGCCGGCCAGTAGTCGAGACCGGCGCGCTTGACCCGGGCGTCGTCAAGGGAGAACCCGAGCGGCTTCACCAGATGAAGCTGGGCGCCGGTGGCGAGGCAGGAGCGGCCCACATTGCCGGTGTTGAAATGAATTTCGGGCTCGACGAGAACGATGTGGAGCGAGAACTCTCGAAGAGGCTTGTCGGCCGACGATGGACCCTGCTCGGAAGCGGGAGGCGAAACCATGCGGCTTAGAGAAACCGCTCGTAGATGTCCTTGCGGTCCCCGATGGCGAGCGCATCGATTCGCCCCTCGCCGCGATTGAAGTCGTAGACCAGGCGGAAATTCCCGACCCGCAGTTTGTAGGCGTCCACGCCTTTCAGCTTCTGATGGGGGAAGGTATCGAGTCGGACCGCGAGATGATGAAGCGCGCGCTCAATCGCCTGTCGAGCGTTGACCGGGACACTGGATAACCGGACATCGAACCTGCGCGAGCAAACGATCGTCGCGAACTTCTTCAATCAGGCTTCGGGCTGGTAGCTGCGACAGTCCCCATCGGCGATTTCGCGACGACCTTCCTCGATCTCCTTTTTGAACTCTTCGCTCAGCGTGAATTCATCCTCGAAATAGTCGAGAAACCAATCCCGCAACCGGTGGGCCTCGTCGCGAGGAAGTTTTTTTATGGCGTCCTCGATTTCGGCGATGCTGCTCATGGGGCGGAATGTAGCACTCCTGTCTTACGCTCCTCAAAGCCCGCACGACCTCCGTAGAGATTCGCCCGTATCCCGAATTTGTACCACTATCGCGGAATTCGGGCGATTTGAGCTAACGCGGCGTCTCATGTTTCCAGTAAGTTACGTGTTTTGAATGGAGAGGTGGAGCTTCGGCACCTTGACCAGTCGCTTGCCCAGGTTCTCGGACCAGATTGCCCCGTCTGTCGTGCGCCATTGAGCAGCACCACCGGAGTGTCGGCCACCGCTCGACGTACGGTTCAATGTATCGCCGGAGCACGGTGAGATATTTACCGATCCGTGGGGATCTGTGAGCGTTTCGCGGGATCCTCATTCTCGACCTCGACGAGGGGCAGGACGACGTGGAGTGTAAAAGCAGCCATCGTCGGGGGGCCTAAGGCAGAATAGGGACGAATAAT
>CAZFQH010000295.1:0-420 GCA_964520805.1 uncultured Acidobacteriota bacterium
CCGGCGGGCAGACCGCCTCCGGTGATTTCATCCAGGCCGGTGATGCCGGTGGGGGCTTTCGGAAGATCGGTGGTGGCGAGCGAGTGGATGCGCTTGGGCATGGCAATTCTCCGTCTGCGATGGCGAAACCGGCCACAAGATCGAAATCGACACCCGTACCGGCGAGTACAAGAACAAGGGTAGGGTAAGTGAAACAAGCGCGATTTACCAGCCGGTCCGCGCGTCCGCGTCGGGCCTTTGGCGCGCGATCGGCTCGCCCCGCCCATCTTCGAGGTTAAGACCAATCCGTCAGCGCATGGACGAAGTCGCCCTTTCCCGTCGACCCGCTTGGAGTCCCGCGACTCCAAGCGACTAGGAGTGCGGAGGGAGAAGATCTGATGGCCGGCGGAATCGGTCAGGACGGATTGGTTGCGCCGCGGG
>CAZFQH010000295.1:430-5712 GCA_964520805.1 uncultured Acidobacteriota bacterium
GCTCGAAGCAATCCCGTCCCACAACTATCACTCCGCGCCCCTTGCGGCCGCGCGGGGCGAAAGCCTCGCGCGGCCGCAAGGGGCGCGGAGTGATAGTTGTGGGACGGGATTGCTTCGAGCGACACTTACGGGTGCGCTCTTGCAACCGTTCCGAGGATCACGGGCTTTCGCCCGTGATCGTTAGAACTGGCTCCAGAGGTACTGGTTTGTGACCTCGTGGTGGAATTGGATCTCGGCGGTCTTGATCATCGTGCCGAGGGCCTTGGGGCACCGTTCCGCCGAAGCCAGCTTCAACTCGGCGTACTTCGCCGCCACTTCTTCGCCGATGAGCGTCTTCGTGTAGTCGCTGCCCTTGAAGAGACGCACCGCGTCGTAGATATTGTCAGGGAGGAAGCGGGTGCGCTCCTTGCGATCATCGTCCTTCTCCGCGACCGGTCCTTCGAGTCCCGTGCGCAGCATGGCGTAGATCGCCATGTACGGGTTCGAGTCGGGGGCTACCGATCGCACCTCGACGCGCTTGGTGCGTTCGTTGCCGAGGGGAATCCGGATCATGGCGCCACGGTTGTTCGCAGAGGCCTTGATTTGGTTGGGAGCTTCGTAGTGCGGGTCCAGGCGGCGGTAAGCGTTCACCGAGGAGTTCAACATCAGGCAGATGTCGTTAGCACTCGTGAGGATGCGATCCACGAAATCCCAGCCCGCCTTCGACAGCATGTCCGGCCCTTTGGCGTCGTAGAACAGGTTTTTGCCCTTGCGCGCCACCGACAGGTTCGTGTGCATGCCGTTGCCGTTCACGCCGGTCACGGGCTTGGGCAGGAACGAGGCGCTCATATCGTAGTTCTGCGCCACCTGGCGGCAAAGCAGCTTGTAGAGCTGAACCTGATCGGAGGCGATGAGCGCCTCGGTGTACGAGTAGTTCATCTCGAACTGAGAGGGTGCTACTTCCGGGTGATCCTTCTCGTTCTGGAAACCCATGGCGCGCTGGACTTCGGCAGCATGGTCGATGAACCGTCGGAGCGCATCGCCCGGCAGCGAGTGGTAGTAGCCGCCGGTCGAGATGAACTCGAAACCGCCCGTCTCCTGGTAGCGGCGTTCGGCGTCCCGGCCCTTGAAGAGGAAGCCTTCGATCTCGTTGGCGGCATTGCAGACCGTCCCGTCCTTGTCGTAGATCCGGTCGAGGTAGGCCTTGAGGGTGGCCCGCATGTCGCCGGCATAAGGCTCGCCGTCCCGACCCAGCACCTCGCCGAAGACCAGCACCTTGCCGGGGCCGAAGACGTCCGAGGGCAGCCAGTAGAAGGCCGCCCAGTCGATGGCGAGGCGCAGATCCGACTCCTGCTGCGCGGTGAAACCCCGCACCGAGGAGCCGTCGAAGGTCAGGTTGTCGGCCGAACTGAGGAGGAACTTCTTGTCGTAGTCCAGCATATGCAGCCGTCCTTCGAGGTCGGTGAAGCAGACGGTCACCGCCTTGATTCGCTTCTCATCCTTCAGGTACTTGAGTCGCTTGTCGCGGACCTTGGCCACCGGAACCCGGGCCAGACGTTCCTCCTTGATCGCGAGATTCATTTCCTCGAGCTGGTCGTAGGGGATCTCCAGGAAGTCGCGCAGGGATGTTGGGCTCATGAGTTCTTCTCCTTAGAATCAGTAGACAAGAAAATAATATCAAAAATTAACTAGCGAAGATTTAATAATCACAAATTTATTCTTGATGGCCGTTCAATGACGGTCGGACCCGGAACCGGCGTTCGCGGTTTCCGCCCAAGCATTGACGGCCCGAGGGGCGGGTGCCTATCCTTGCGCTTCCAAGCGGTCCAAGGAGGGTCACGGCTCGAAACGGCCGGGGGCCTTTCTTCGCTTCCGACGTCCCAGGTGAAGTCCCAAGAAGGAGCCCACGCTTCCATGTCCACATCGAGAACCACGGACACGACGTCCCGAGAGGTTTCCTACCGCAAGCGGCTGATCGAGATCGCGCATGCCCTGAACTCGGCCAATAGCATTCAGGACATCCTGGTCGAGGTCAAAGACAAGATTCTTGATCTCGTCGATGCCGACCGCGTAACCATCTTCGCCCTCGACACCAAGAATCAAGAGCTCTTCTCGATGTTCAAGGCCGGCACGGACGTGAAGGAGATTCGCGTCCCCAAGACCTTCGGCTCCATCGCCGGCTTCACCGCCCTTTCCCGCAAGACCATCAATATCCGCAACGCTTACGATCCGGGCGAACTGGGCAAGCTTCATCCGAACCTTAAGTTCGACATGCGTTGGGACAAGACCACCGGCTACCGCACCACCCAGGTCCTGGCCTGCCCGATCGTCTTTGAAAAGTATCTGCTGGGTGTGCTTCAGCTCATCAACAAGAGGGGCGGAACCGGATTTGGTCCGAAGGACGAGGAGGCATCGGAGGAACTCGCGAAGATTCTCGGCATCGCCTTCTATAACCAGCACCGCGCGGCCCGCAGTTCCAAGCCGACCAAATACGGTGCCCTCGTCGACAAGGGTGTGGTGTCGGAGAAAGACATCGAAGCAGCAGTCACCAAGGCGCGGGTGAACCAGGTCGACGTTTCCAAGATCCTCATGGAGGACTTCAAGGTCCCGAAGGAAGAGTTGGGCAAGGCCATGGCGCAGTTCTTCAACTGCAAGTTCTGGGCGCCGCCCGAGGGCTACTTGATGCCTGAAGACATCAAGGGCCGCCTCACCATCGACTTCCTCAAGAAGAATGTGTCGGCCCCCATCGAGAAGCGGGAAGGCACACTGTTCGTGGCCGTCGAAGACCCGTACGACCTGACCCGGTGCGACGCCATCAAAGCGATGAACCTCTCGCCACGTCACGAGTTCCTGGTCGCCCTCAAGGACGACATCCTGCAGTACCTGGCCGCGAGCTACGGGGTCGGAGTCGCCCCCGGGTCGCAGCCGACCGCCGACGACACCGCCGACCTCGCGTCCATCATTACCGAACTGGGGTCAGGCGAAGAGGGTGAGATGGAAGGCGAAGAGGGTGCGCCGGGCGAGGCGGAAGCGGAAGAGACGGACACCGCGATCGTGAAACTGGCGAACAAGATCATCATCGAGGCCTACAACAAGGGCACGTCCGATATTCATATCGAGCCCTATGGCAAACAGCAGCCCACGGTGGTCCGGTTCCGCATTGACGGCGACTGCATGAAGCATCTCGAGGTTCCGCCTGCTCACCGCAACGCGCTGGTCCAGCGCTACAAGATCATGTCGAAGCTCGACATCTCCGAGCGCCGCAAGCCCCAGGACGGCAAGATCCGGTTCAAGGGCCCGATGGGTGTTATCGAACTCCGCGTCGCCACCATTCCGACCTCCGGCGGCAACGAAGACATCGTCATGCGTATTCTGGCCGCGAGCAAGCCGCTGCCCATGGAGAAGATGGGTTTCTCTGACCGCAACCTGAAAGAGATGCAGACGATCCTCTCGAAGCCCTACGGCATCGCCCTGGTCGTGGGCCCCACCGGTTCCGGTAAAACCACAACGCTCCACTCATGTCTTGGCTTCATCAACACCGTCGACATGAAGATCTGGACCGCCGAGGACCCGGTCGAAATCACGCAGTACGGCCTGAGGCAGGTTCAGGTGTTCCCGAAGATCGGGTTCACCTTCGCCACGGCCATGAAGGCATTTCTGCGCGCCGACCCCGACGTCATCATGGTCGGTGAAATGCGCGACCACGAAACTGCGGCGACCGGCATTGAAGCATCGCTTACCGGCCACATGGTCCTCTCCACCCTTCACACGAACTCGGCACCTGAGACCATCACCCGTCTCATGGACATGGACATCGATCCGTTCAACTTCGCGGACGCCCTGCTTGGCATCATGGCCCAGCGTCTGGTCAGAACCGTGTGCGGCGAGTGCAAGGAAGGTTACGTGGCCGAAAAACTGGAGTACGACGGCATCGTCGAAGCCTATGGCGAGGAGTTCTGGCCGGAGTTGAACGCACCGCCCGGGCACACGTTCTACCGGCCCAAGGGCTGCGCCAAGTGCAGCGGCGGCTACAAGGGCCGCGTGGGCATCCACGAACTTCTGGTGGCGACCGACGAAATGAAGCGGCTCATCCAGAAGAAGGCTTCGGTCGAAATCATGCGCAACCAGGCGCTCAAGGACGGCATGCGGACGCTGCTTCAGGACGGTCTGATGAAGGCGGTCAGCGGCCGCACCGACGCGAAGCAGGTCCGCGCCGTCTGCATCAAGTAAAGAGCCGCGTGGTCTGCTGCGGCGTGCAGGTGCTTCTTCGCGCCTCTGCGTCCGCGGGCCTCGCGCTCCTTCAAAGCGCGCTGCCGCGGGCCGCGCGACCATCGCGCGCCACCCAGGCCGTTGCGACGTACTCCCTCGTCCTCGGTGGGCCAGGTCCTTTGGGCGGATCGGCGAGGTCTCATGTTCTGTACCGGAACGAGGTCAGGATCGGCCGGTCGCGGAACCTCGACGACATCCGTCGCGCCTTTGGTCGCGATCTGGGTGCCCTGATCGGTGAGCACGCCCCCCGTCGCGTGTTCGTGCACGCCGGTGTCGTTGGTTTCGGCGACGGTGCCGTGCTCGTTCCTGGGAAGAGCCTCTCCGGAAAGACTACCTTGACGCGCGCCCTCGTGGAGGCCGGCGGAACCTATTACTCCGACGAATTCGCGGTGCTCGATTCACGCGGCCGAGTCTTGCCCTGGGCCGAGCCCCTGTCGATCCGCCGGGCCGGCTCAGGGAACGCCGGCGAGTCGCACTCCGCCGAGTCGCTGGGCCTCAAGATGGGTCGACGATCCATTCCCATCCTCATGGTGGTCCTCACGCAATACGAGCCGGGCGGCCGCTTCCGCCCCTGGCCCCTGGCCAGAGGACCGGCCATCCTTGCGGTTTTGCAGCACACCCTTTCCGCGCGCCGAAGGCCACGCGCCACCCTCAATGCGCTCACTGCCGCCCTTGCCGGGGCATCGGTGATCGCGGGGACTCGCGACGAAGCCTGTGAGACCGCGAAGATCATCGTCAGGCGGCTAGCCCGCCTCGAAGTTCCGAAACAAACCTCGCTTACGGACAGGAGTGGCCCAAGGCCAGGCTCAGCACTCCAACCAGCGACGGTCCGTGCTGAACGTCGGTCTGGGCTCGGTCGAAACGGGGCCTGATGGCGGCCGCGCGGAAACTAAAGCCGGTGCGCCCCCGCAGCGCTTCCGGCACCGCCCAGAAGGACCTCGAAGCAGAGTTTCGACGGGCCGTGCTTCGGAATCCAGGCCAGCGCGAAGCGTGGACGCGGCTCGCGGTCCATTGCTTCGAGGGTGGTGAAATGC